>DGBM01000183.1:0-130 GCA_002384765.1 Demequinaceae bacterium UBA4004 | reverse complement strand
ATTCTCGACGACGTCGTGGTCGGATTCCGCACGCGACGGATACCCGGCCACTCCCCCGCGCTTGCGCAATGTGGAGAAGTCGCGCCTGCCGGTCAGGAGTTTGTGGACGTAGGACTGGTGGCCCGTGTCG
>DGBM01000270.1 GCA_002384765.1 Demequinaceae bacterium UBA4004 | reverse complement strand
GTCCGTCCGATCCGCGACGAGATCCGCGACCGCGTCCTTGCGCTGCTCGACGAACTGGGCATCACGCCGGTGGGTGCACAAGACGGCTGACGAGCCGCGCGCTCACGCCTCGGCGGACTCCTCTGCGACCTCAGGTTCCTCGACGGACCCGTAGATCCTGTACAGCAGTCCCACGATCGCCGCGCCCACCACCGGCGCGAGCCACCACGCCCACAGCTGCTGAAGAGCCCACGTGTCGGAGAACAGGGCGGTGGCCGTCGCGCGCGCCGGGTTGAGCGCTCCGTTGGTGAACGGAATGGCCCACATCATGAGGACGGCAAAGGTGAGGCCGATGGCGAACGGGGCTACCGTGCGGGTGGTCCGCTTGGCAGCGGCGCCCAACACCACGAGCGTCAGCAGCCCGGCGGCGAGGGCCTCCACAGTCAACGCGACGGCGACACTAAAGTTCAGTCCGGAGGAAGCGAGAGGTGCGTGCTCACCGTACCCGGCGGAGACGGCACCCATGAGACTCATGGCCGAGTCACTCGTGACCGCCTCAAGAGAGCCGACGCCGATCCGCACGATCCCCGCCGCGAGGATGCCCCCGACCACCTGCGCGAGGATGTATGGCACCACGTCCATGCCGGGGAAGCGCCCGGACAGCCACGCGCCGACGGTCACAGCCGGATTGAAGTGCGCCCCCGAGACGCTCCGCCACGCGACGATCCCTATCATCAACGCGATGCCGTAGGCGAGGCCCACGTCGAGGGGGCCTCTTCCGGTGACGGCCGCCATCGCGGCGGTCCCCGCGCCGATGAGCACCAGAATGAATGTGCCCGTCGCCTCCGCAGCCAGGCGGGCGACAAGACCCGGTCCCGCGAGGTCGGCGGGCCAGGTTTCCGTGGTCAGGTCTTCGGTGAAGTCGTCGGACTCGACCGGTGTTGTCTCGTCTGGCATGTCTCTCCTCGTGTGTCCGGGAACGAACGTCCTCCAACGCATCCTGGCATGCGCAACCACAAAGGTGGTGAGGGACGTTCGAGTGTCGTGGGTGGACTAGCCTGGTTTCATCATCCACGCCGCGTTGTTGAGGAGAGCCGCCGCATGGCAAAGATCAAGGTTGTTGGCAAGGTCGTCGAACTCGATGGTGATGAGATGACCCGGATTATCTGGCACTTCATCAAGGAGCGCCTGATTCATCCGTACCTCGACATCGACCTTGAGTACTACGACCTCAGCATCGAGAACCGCGACGCCACGGACGACCAGGTCACGCACGATGCCGCACACGCCATCAAGAAGCACGGCGTGGGCGTCAAGTGCGCGACGATCACGCCAGACGAGGCGCGCGTCAAGGAGTTTGGCCTCAAGAAGATGTGGGTCAGCCCCAACGGCACGATCCGCAACATCCTGGGCGGCGTCGTGTTCCGTGAGCCCATCCTCATCTCCAACATTCCTCGGCTGGTGCCGGGCTGGACCAAGCCGATCATCATCGGCCGCCACGCTCACGGCGACCAGTACACGGCCACCAACGTCAAGGTTCCCGGCGCGGGCACGGTGACGCTCTCGTTTGCCCCCGCGGACGGCTCCGACCCCGTGCAGTACGAGGTGGTGAAGATGCCGGAAGACGGCGGCGTCATCATGGGCATGTACAACTTCAACAAGTCCATCGAGGACTTTGCGCGTGCGTCATTCGCGTACGGCCTGCAGCGCGGTTACCCGGTCTACATGTCGACCAAGAACACGATCCTCAAGCAGTACGACGGCGCATTCAAGGACATCTTCCAGGACGTGTTCGACCGCGACTTCAAGGCCCAGTTTGACGCGGCGGGCCTGACGTACGAGCACCGCCTGATCGACGACATGNNGATGACGCCGGACGGCCAGACGGTGGAGGCGGAGGCGGCGCACGGCACCGTCACGCGCCACTACCGACAGCACCAGCAGGGCGAGCCCACCTCGACCAACCCGATCGCGTCGATCTTCGCGTGGACGGGTGGTCTCAGGCACCGCGGCAAGTTGGACGGCACGCCCGAGGTGACCGGCTTCGCCGAGACTCTTGAAGACGTTGTCGTCAAGACCGTGGAGTCCGGCAAGATGACCAAGGACCTCGCTGCGCTGGTCGGCCCCGACCAGGAGTGGCTCACCACCGAAGGCTTTCTCGAGGCGCTCGACGAGAACCTCGCCGCACGCCTCGGCTAGCCATCATCCACCAGCCCCGGGCATCGTCGCCCAAGGAAGGTTCACCACCATGACTGTCCCCGTCAATGTCACTGTCACCGGAGCCGCCGGCCAGATCGGTTATGCGCTCCTCTTCCGGGTCGCGTCCGGCCAACTGCTGGGGCCAGACGTCCCGGTGAGGCTGCGCCTGCTGGAAATTCCGCAGGCGGTGCGTGCCGCCGAGGGCACGGCCATGGAGCTCGAGGACTGCGCCTTCCCGCTGCTCGCCGGCTACACCACCACCGACGACGCCAACGTCGCCTTCGACGGCGCGAACATCGCGCTCCTCGTCGGCTCGCTGCCCCGCAAGGCGGGCATGGAGCGCGCCGACCTGCTCGAGGCCAACGGCGGCATCTTCACCGTGCAGGGCAAGGCGCTCAACGACAACGCCGCCGACGACGTGAAGGTGCTGGTGGTCGGCAACCCGGCGAACACGAACGCCCTCATCGCCATGCACTCG
>DGBM01000271.1 GCA_002384765.1 Demequinaceae bacterium UBA4004 | reverse complement strand
GTACCGTTGCCGAAAGCCCCCACACAGGTGAGGGTGATACACGCAAGGGGACTACAGGCGATGAGGCAACCCGGCTGCGAAAGACTTGACCCGTACCACGCGGCAGCGAACATGGGCGTCGAGGTCGTCAGATGCGAACTGTTCACGTCCGAGGGGATGTGGTCGCCGGAAACGTCGACGGTTGTCCTGAACCGTGGCATGGGGCGTGTGCGGGAAGAGTGCGCGCTCACGCATCAGCTCGCGCACGTCCTCCTCGGCCACAACCGGGAACTGTCCGCGTGGGATGAGTGGCAGGCCGACCGGATGGCGGCATCGTTTCTGGTGCCGGTGCGTGACTTCGAGCGGAAGTTCCACAGGTGCGGGTCGTTGGACGAGTTGGCGTTCGAGTTGGCCGTGACGGAGAAGATCGCGCTCGCGTTCATGGGGATGCTCTCGCCGGATTGGGCGCGGTCACCACTGGCCGTGTAGGAGCACGACAAAGCGCCCTCCCGCGATGATGCGAGAGGGCGCTAGTAGTTCGTCAGGCTTCGATCTCCTTCGGCACGAACAGTGCCGACACTGCCTCCATCGCGGCGTGCATGCGCGGGTCGTTCGCCATCATGCGACGCTAGCCTTCTGCCGCGCGCGCAGATCCTTCATCGCCTGAGCACGGCACGCCCTGCACACGCGGCGGACGTTGCCGTTCGGGCGGGTCAAGGTGACGAGGTTCGGCCCCGACAGCGGGTGGCCCTTGGCGCACTCGGTGATCTGGCGCGCCTGACGAGAGCAGTTCTCCTCGCGCGTGACCGGCTCAAGATGCTCGGGGTTGACACACGCCCGCACCATGCAGAGGTGGTCGATTGTCAGCCCCTCGGGGATCGGTGCGACGAGCAGCTCGTAGACGGTGCGGTGCGCGAGCGCCGACTTGCCGCCCCCAACACCTACCGAGCCGTAGCCCTTGTTGTTCTTCGCGCCCGTCCACAACCAGCAAGTGCCGGTGTCGGTGATCTTGCTGGCGATGCGTGCGGGCAGCACGTCGGATACGATCGACTGGGTTCTCATGTGACTGGGTTCCTTCCGGCCCCTCGGACTGTTGGCGCAGTTCCGGGGGGCGTTTTCTGTTCGGTCAGGGTTCGATCTGTTGCGGCGTGACGAGTGCGGACATCTGCTTCATGGCCGCGGTCAGGCGTTCGCTGTTGCCGCGCGTCTTATAGGAGCGGGTCATGCCGCGCGACGCATGGCCGACGATCTCTTGGATGAGGTCTTCTGGAACGCCGGCCGCATACAGCAGGTCGACCGCTGTATGGCGCGCGCCATGCAGGACGATGTCGCCGTCAATGCCGGCGTCGGCGAGCAGCTTGCGCCAGTTCTTCGAGTGCTGGTCGGGTGAGAGTGGGCGGCCCTTCGCGTTCACGAACACGAGGCCGTACGGGTTCGGTTCCATCGCCGCGATGTGCCGCTCGAGGATGGACTTGAGCGGGTCGACTAGGGGGATGATGCGCCAGCCGCGGGACGACTTGGGGCGTGTCCAGAAGTAGCGGCGCGGCCCGTCCTGCCGTGGCAGTTCGCGTGCCTCGTAGTCGGCGGGCGCGACTGGCTTGCCCTGCTCGTCGACGTCGAGGCGCGTGATCTGCCACGAGAAGTCGATGTGGTGGTCGTTGACGCGGTCGACTTCGAGGCCGAGGACTTCGTTGCGTCGCGCGCCGGTGAGGATGGAGATGGCCCAGCATGCGCCGAGCGGGTCGGCGGCTGCGTGTTCGAGGACGGCGATCGCTTCGTTCGCGGTGAGCGCCTGCTGTTCGGTCTTCTTGATGCGGGGCGCGTCGACGAGGTCGGCGGGGTTGACGTTGATGCGTCCCTCTTTGAGCGCATCCTTGAGCGACAGTTTGACGACGGCGAAGGCATGCCTGGCGTGCGACGACGCGAATCCCTTTTCGTGGTAGTGCGCTTCGAGGGCGCGGAGGTTCTGGGGCGTGATCTTGTCGAGCCGTTTGCGCGGGCCGAGGTAGGGGATGACGTGGTTGACGAGCTGGCTGCGGTACGACTTGTACGTTGCGGGCGCGCGTCGCTTCTTGACGATGCTCTCGAGCCAGTACGTGAACCACGTTTCGACGTTGATGGAGTCGGTGTGGACGTCGCCGTGCTGCTCGAGGTGCTTCCTGAGCCGGTGGAGTTCTTGGAGGACGGCGCGCTTCTCTTTGCGGCGGATCACTTTGCGGCGTCGGTTGCCGTCGTGTGGGGGTAGCTCGATCGCTACCGCCCACAGTCCGTCCTTCTGTTGGTAGACGGAACCTTCACCTTTGCCGCGCATCGCGTGCCTTCCGGTTGTGGCGGGGTGGGGCCGTGACTGCCCCGCCCGCCTCTATACGTGTCTCAATCTCCCGTGGGCGCTCCACAGGTCAGCGTCGCTGCAGACGCCTAGGTGGTGGTGGTGCGTTTGTCTTCTACGGATGAACGTGGTGCCCATCTGGTGCCCCTTCCCTCGGTGTAGCCTTCCGGTGTAGCCATCGCTACGGTTCCGGGCGGTGCCTGGCGGCCCGTATTGGACACTATACGCACCCATTTGGGAACAAATCAAGCCCTTTTGGGCATGTCGCGCAGAACATGTACTTCTACGCATGGCCTGCGACTGACCAACGGTGGCGCGGGCAAGCCTGTCTGACTGTAGCCCAAACTGTAGCCCATCGCCCCAAAACGGCCCCACGGCGCGCTGCGGCCCGATGCGT
>DGBM01000224.1:17672-17858 GCA_002384765.1 Demequinaceae bacterium UBA4004 | reverse complement strand
CCGATCTGGGCGATGCCGAACGGGGGCTTCACGCGCGACGTGCGCATGACATTCTCGAAGTTCACGAAGATGCCTTGGGCGGTCTCGGGACGCAGATAATGCAGCCCGGACTCGTCTTGGGTCACACCCAGATAGGTCTTGAGCAGGCCGTTGAACATCTTAGGCTCGGTCCACTGGCCACGGGTG
>DGBM01000224.1:0-17538 GCA_002384765.1 Demequinaceae bacterium UBA4004 | reverse complement strand
TCCCACGCGGACCGGGTGCCGCCGTAGATCTCGCCCGCAGGGAACACGAAGCCGCGTCGCTTGGCGAGTGAGATCACGTTGTCGAGTCGGCTGGCATTGGCCACGAGTGCACTCCTGAAAAGGTGAAAGGAACGCGCCAAGTCTAGCGATCAGATGCGGGGCCAAGGCGCATCGGCCTCTCCCAACCCCTGCTTGCCCTAATTGACAATGATTATCACTACGACTATGGTCACCGCTATGAAGACCCGCCTGTGCCGCGTCATCGCCGCGGCCACGATTGCTGCCCTCGCCACCGCCGCATGCTCCACCGACACCGCGCCCGCGAACGCGGGCCCCACCGTGGCAGCGGCGTTCTATCCCCTGGAATTTGTGGCCCAGCGCGTCGTGGGCGACGTGGGAACCGTGACCACCGTGACCTCGCCCGGAGTCGAACCACACGATGTCGAACTCTCCCCCGCCACCGTGCGCGAGATGCAGAATGCCGACGTTGTCCTGTACATCGACGGGTTCCAGCCCGCGGTGGACGACGCCATCAGCTCGACCGGCGCCGTCGCCCTCGATACCGCCAGTGTCGTGAGCCTTCACACCGCCGCCGGAACGTCGGCCCTCGACCCACACTTCTGGCTGGACCCGAGTGTGCTTGCCACCTACACGCTCGCGATCGGCGACTCCCTCGCCCGTCTCGACCCCGCCCACGGCGACACCTACGTCTCCAACGCGGCGGACCTTGCCCGGGAGCTCGGCGCGCTCGCGGACGCCTACACCGCCGGGCTGTCTCAGTGCGCGCGCCGCGACATCATCGTGAGCCACGAGGCGTTCGGGTACCTCGCCGCGGCGTTCAACCTCAACCAGATCGCCATCGCCGGCGTCGACCCCCAAAGCGAGCCCTCGCCCGCCAAACTCCGCGAGATTCGCGACATCATCGCCTCGACGGGATCCACCACGGTCTTCACAGAGTCGCTCGTGAACCCCGCCGTCGCCGAGTCGCTCGCCACCGATGCCGGCGTTGCCACGGCCGTGCTCGACCCGGTGGAGACCGTCGTGAACGGCGACGACTACTTTGGAGCCATGAATCGCAATCTGGACGCCCTGAAGACGGCTCTCGACTGTGGCTGACCTGTCCGTCCCTATCGACGTCGCGCCCCCCGTTCTCTCGGCGCGGAACGTTGACGTGTCCCTCAACGGCACGGCGATCCTCCACGCGGTCGGAATTGATGTGTCGCCTGGCGAGGTGGTCGCCCTCATGGGCGGCAACGGCTCTGGCAAGTCCACCTTCGTTCGGGCGCTCGTCGGCGCCGTTCCGCTTGCCCGCGGCTCGGTCACCCTGTTCGGCGAGCCCGCCGGTGCGAGCCCGCGCTCACGGATCGGCTACGTGCCCCAACGGATGAGCGCCGGTGGCGGCGTCGCCGCCACCGTGGACGAAGTGGTGCGCTCAGGACTGCTGGGGCATCGTCGGCTACGCGGCCCCCGCGACGCGCGGACCCGAGCGAAACGGGCCCTTGCTCAACTCGGAATCGAGGACCTCCTGGGGCGCGACGTCAGTCGCCTGTCGGGAGGGCAACAGCAGCGCGTCCTCATTGCCAGGGCGCTGGTGCGTCAACCCGACATCCTCATACTCGATGAGCCCATGGCCGGGGTGGACCTGCAGTCTCAAGTCGCATTCGCACACGCCCTCGGCCACCTGAAGGAGAACGGCGTCGCCGTCATCATCGTGCTGCATGAACTTGGCGCACTCGCGCGGCACATCGATCGCTCGGTGGTGTTGGACGGAGGTCGGGTGACCTACGAAGGTGCACCGCCGAATGATCTCGGCATTCACGCTCTTCCGGGACACGAGCACGAGCACGCCCACGAGGACCCCCCTTCCCCGGCACGCGGCGGCATCGTCTTGGAGGGACCCGCATGACCCTCCTGGCGGACCCCCTGGTTCAGCGCATGCTCTTGGTCGGGCTGCTCGTCGGAGCCGCAGCGCCCATCGTCGGCACGTACTTGGTGCAGCGGCGCATGGCCTTGCTTGGCGACGGCATCGGCCACGTGGCGCTTGCGGGCGTCGCTGCGGGGTGGCTTGCGGGGTCCGCGGCCGGCCTCGCGCAGCGAGATTCGCTCGCGGTGCCGGGCGCCGTGCTGTTCGCGGTGGCAGGGGCCGTCATCATCGAGCGCATGCGCGCCAGAGGCGCCGCCGCGGACGTCGTCATGGCCATCCTGTTTTACGGAGGCATCGCGTCGGGCGTGCTGCTCATCGGCCTGGCGGGCGGATCAAACGCCAACCTGCTCGGGTATCTGTTCGGCTCCATCTCGACCGTCGCGTGGGCCGATGTGTGGATCACGGCGACGCTTGCGATCGTGATCGTCGGCGTGGGTCTTGGCCTGCGCGGGGCGCTCTTCGCGGTCACCCACGACCAGGAGTTCGCCCGCTCCACAGGCCTGCCGGTCGAGCTCCTCAACATGATGGTCGCGGTGCTCGCCGCGGCGACCATTACCGTCGCCATGCGCGTGGTCGGAGTGCTCCTGGTGTCGGCCCTCATGATCCTGCCGGTGGCAATCGCCCAACGCGTCACCGCCTCCTTCTCGCGCACGATGTACGTGTCGATGGCGGTCGGCGCGACGCTCACCCTCACGGGAATCTGGATCACCCTCACGCACGACCTTCAGCCGGGCGCGTTGATCGTGGTGCTCGGCGTGGGCGTGTACGTGGCGGTGACCCTTGCCCTCGCCAGCCGCGATCGCCTTCGACGAGGGAGCGAGTCGTGACCGAAGCCAAACCCCGTCAGACCAAGCAACGGTCCGCGATCGTGAAGGCCCTCGGCCAGGGCGGCTTCCGCTCGGCCCAGGACTGGCACGACCTCCTGCGTCACGGCGGCGCCGCCATCGGCCTGGCAACCGTCTACCGGGCGCTCCAGGCTCTCGCCGAATCGGGAGACGTCGACGCCGTGGTGACGGATTCCGGCGAGACTTTGTACCGGCTGTGCCAAGCGGGCGAGGTCCATCACCACCACTTGCGATGCCGAGTGTGCGGCGCCGCGCAAGACGTGGACATGCCCACCTTCGAGGCGTGGGCGGCGTCGGTGGCCGCCCAGCACGGCTATTCTCGGCTCGAGCACACGGTAGAACTCACCGGCGTGTGCGGCCGGTGTGCGGCGGAGGGCAACTAGGTGGCGGGCGTGCCGAGCTTCATCTCCGACGGCCCTTGGCTCGGACTGTTCTTCTTCCTGCTCGGCGTCGTGTTCTTGCGCGCCCAGGGCACCTATTGGCTGGGCCGTTGGGTTCGCGATCGCGCCGAAACCGCATCCCAGCGGGCGCCCGACGCGCGCGGTTCACGATGGGTGCGGCGCTTTTCAGGCCCGCGGATGGACAGGGCGGGAGCATTCTTGGACAGGTGGGGCTTCATCGGCGTGCCAGTGTCGTTCCTCACGATCGGGTTCCAGACGATGGTCAACGCGTCGGCGGGTTACGGGCGAATGCGATGGGACCTGTACACGGTAGCGATGATTCCGGGCTGTATCGCCTGGGCCATGCTCTACGCGGCGCTGGGCCTGACCATCTACAGCGCATTCGTGGCCGCGCCGTGGCTCAGCCTCGCAGTCTTGGCGGCCCTCATCGCTCTCGCGTTCGGACTCACCCGGCTGCGCCGAAACGCCGGTTCCGTCGCGCATACTCCTCGATAGCCGCCCACAGGTGCGTGCGGTTCACGTCGGGCCACAACACGTCCGAGAACACATACTCTGCGTAGGCGGCCTGCCACGGCAGGAAGTTGCTGGAGCGCTGCTCCCCGCTTGATCGCCAGAACAGGTCCACATCGGGCATGTCGGGCTCGTCCAGGTGCGCGGCCACCGTCTTCTCGGTGATCCGCGCGGGATTCAGTTCCCCTGCGGCGACCTTGAGCGCGATGGCCTTTGCGGCGTCGGCGATCTCGGCGCGACCGCCGTAGTTGACGCACATGGTCAGCGTGAGAACGGCGTTGTTCCGAGTCATCTCCTCGGCGCTCTCCAACTCGTCGATCACGGACTTCCACAGTTTTGGACGGCGCCCGGCCCACCGGACGCGCACACCCCACGCGTGCATCTGGTCGCGTCTGCGGCGGATCACGTCGCGGTTGAATCCCATGAGGAAGCGCACCTCATCGGGACTGCGCTTCCAGTTCTCTGTACTGAACGCGTAGGCGCTGACGTGGGTCACACCCACCTCGATGGCGCCCGCCACCACGTCGAGAAGCGCGGCCTCTCCCCTGGTGTGGCCCTCGGTACGTGGCAGCCCGTGCNNAACGGCCGGGTGGTCACGGCTTGAGGATACCGGCTTGCAAGCGCTACTCCCCGAGGCTATCCGACACCACGGACAATGCTGCGGCCCGGGCGTCCCTGGCACGCGGCCCGCGCTGCGCGACAAGCGCCTCGACGAGGGCCTCCAACACCAGGGTCAGGCCTGCACGCGACGTCTGCACGAGTTCGTCTTGGAACGACTCGGTCACCGGGGGGACGACCACCGTAATCGTCGCCCGCGACACGAGCGCAGACCGCGAGAACGCCGTCACCGCCACGACCGTCGCGCCGGCCTCTTGCGCGGCGTCGACAGCGTCGAGCGTCGCACGATTGGCCCCGGAACCCGAGATGGCCAGGAGGACGCAGCTCTTGTCAAGTTGTCGGGCCGCGATGCGCTGTGCCAGCGTGTCCGGCAGATACTCGGTGGGGCGGCCCGCCGTGGTGAGCCGTATCGCCACGTCGTAGCCCAGTGGCGCCGACAGCCCATTGGCCGAGATGACCACGCGCGAGGCGTTGTCGAGTGCGTCGACGCAAGCATCCACGACCTCGGCAGTCAGTACGGCGGCCGTGTGGGGTAGCGCACGGGCAAAGCGGTCCATCGCGGCCCGCACGATGCCGAGGTTGCCGTCAGCGCTGATGACAGGTTCGGTGTCGTACGCACGCTGCCGGGCGAGAGCCACGCGCAATTGCGGGTACCCGTCGTATCCAAGCGACTGGGCCATGCGCACCACGGAGGCTCTGCCCACATTTGCGACATCGGCCAACTCTTGGGCGGTCATGTCGACGGCACGGGGCACGTCGGCTACGATCGCCTCGGCGACCCGGCGCTCGCTGGGCTGCAGGGAAGGCGCAAGCGCCGCAATCCTGGCCGTTGGCGGTGCGTCAGGGGCTCCTGTCCAGGTCACGAACTGTCGCCCCTTCCATGATCCTGCGCCGGATTCTGCCGGACACCGCGTCGATGCTCATGGTGATGACGATCACGACAATGATGAGCACGCCCACGGTATCCCACTCGCGATATTGGGTGTAGCCCGTGAGCATGTCGCCGATACCGCCGACGCCGATCAGTCCCAAGATGGCCGAGGTGCGCACATTGATCTCGAAGCGGTACAACGCGAGCGACATGAGTTCCGGCGCCGCCGCGGTCCATAGGCCCCAGCGTGCCACCTCGAGCACGTTCCCGCCGCTCGCCCTCACGGCCTCGGCGGCGCCGTGTGGAACTGACTCGATCGTCTCGTAGGTCCACTTGCCATGGGTGCCAATGCCGCCGATGGCTAACGCGAGTGCCCCCGTGAATGGCGTGAGCCCCGTGACCGTCAGGATGATGATGGCGATGATCACCTCTGGTACGGCACGGATCACGGCGAAGAGCCCTCGCAGCGTGAGCCGCAGCCACCACGGTCCCACGCCGGAGGCGGCGGGGATGCCCAGCGCGGTCGACAGCACCACACCGAGCACGGCGCCCACCCACGCCATGGCCACCGACCGCCAGGTCTGGAACAGCGCCTCTGGAAGTTTGGCCCAGTCAGGATCGGCGAACATGAGCCTGCCGTAGTGAAGCAGGTCAGCTGGTAGGTCGACGAGCCTGCCCCATTCGATGCCGAGATCCCAGAAGGCGGCGAGCAGGAGGACGCCGACGCCGGTCCACGCGAGGCGGACGACGATGCCCCTGGGCTTGGCTGGCACTTGGCCGACGTCGGGCTCGTGGAGCGCTGCGGCGTTCATCGCAGCCTCTTGCGCAAGAAGTTGGACAGTAGCTCGATGAGGATGACCACCACGAGGATCTCTGCGATGATCGTCGCCAGCGAGTCGTAACGGTAGAAGCCGCGCACCTCGTCGATGAGGCGACCGAGTCCGCCGGCACCCACGATGCCAAGAATCGCCGAGACACGGACGTTCAGCTCGAGCGAGTACAGCACTTGGCTTGCAAACATTGGCCACATCTGCGGAAGTGTCGTCAGCCGGTTGATTTGCGTCTGCGTTCCGCCTGCCGCGCGGCCAGCCTCCATATACGAGGCATCGGCCGAGTCCACCGCCTCAGACACCAGCTTGACCACGATTCCCAGGTCGAACAGGATCAGCGTGATGATGCCAGGAAGGGTGCCGACGCCGATCATCGCCACCAGGATCGTCGCGTACACAAGATCCGGTACCGCGCGCACCACATTGAGAACCAAGCGCACTCCACGACGGGTCGCCGCGCGGGGATTCGAAGGGCGGGCGGCCCACAGGGACAGGGGCACCGCGAGCACCGCCGCGATGGCAGTACCCACGAGCGCCATCTCAATGGTCTCGATGAGCGGCTCCCACGTGCGCGGAAGGATCGACAGGTCGGGCCGAAAGAGCTTGCCGATGCGCTCCGCCCCATTGCCCCAATTGCGGGCGATGGCGTCAAGGTCCACCTCGACGCCGCCCAGGGTCGGCAGCGTCGTCAGCACGGTGATGACAACTAGTGCGCCCGTGACTACGGCGATGCGCGGCCACACCCGCGGCCGCGGTGGCACCGCAAGCTCAGTCGCTGCCATCAGCGATCTAGCCGGTCTCTCGACTGAATGGGGCGTCCGTAGATCGCCTCAAAGTCGGCGTCGGTGGCGTGCGCTGCGGGGCCATCGTAGACAACCTTTCCCCCACGCAAGCCGATCACTCTGGTGGTGTATTGACGCGCAAGGTCCACGAGATGAAGGTTGACCAGTACCGTCAGATTCCGCTCCCGGTTGATGTGCAGCAGGTCCGACATCACGGTGTGCGCAGTCGGCGGGTCGAGGCTGGCCACCGGCTCATCGGCGAGCATCACGGCAGGTTCTTGACTGAGTGCCCTGGCGATCGCCACGCGTTGCTTCTGGCCACCAGACAGGGCCCCAGCCCTGCCCCAGACCTTGTCGAGCATCCCCACCGACTCGAGGGACCGCATCGCAATGTCACGGTCATTCGCACCCGCGATGCCCAGCACGGTCCGCCACGTGGGCGAGTGGGCAAAGCGACCTACCAGGACATTGTGATAGACGCTCGCGCGGTCGGCGAGGTTGAATCCCTGGAAGATCATCCCGATGTGACCACGCAGGGCTCGCAGCGGCCTCCCGGACAGCGCGCTCACGGTGTGCGGTCCCACCCTGACGGCGCCGGACGTCACGGGCACTAATCCGTTGATGGTGCGGATCAGTGTTGACTTTCCCGAGCCCGACAGCCCCACGACGGCCACCATCTCGCCTGACGCGATGTGGAGCGAGACGTCTGTGAGTGCAGTGACCCCGTTCGGATAGCGCACCGTCACGTGCGAGAGGTCAATGGGCCACGACACGGAGGCCGGGGTCGTGTGAGCCCCGGCCTCCGTGCGCTGTGTGCGGTCTGGCATGAAGAACCGTCCTACTGGCTGAAGCGAGCGTTCACCTGTCGTGCCAGGTCGATGGCGGCCGGGTCGGCTGGCACCCAGTCGGTCTGGCTAAAGATGTTCTCCAGAGTCTCAGGGTCGACGTCGGAGAAGTTGTCCATGAGGTCGGTGATCTTGACCCGCAGGTCCTCGGGCAAGTCGTCCGAGAGGACGACTCCGCCGTTGGGGTACATGTCGGACAGGCCGAAGACGACCACCTTCTGGCCCAGGTCCGGAACCTCGGATTCATCGATCGAGCTACGGGCGTCCCAGTACGCGAAGCCGACTTCGGCATCACCGTTGTAGACGGCCATGATGAGGTTGTCGTTGCCGGTCACGGGAACCTGCTCGAGGTCATCGATGCTGATGCCCAGTTTCTCGAGCGCAAGCACGGGAAGTTGGTATCCGGCGGGCGACGTGGTGTTGCCAAAGGCGACCCGGGTGCCTGACTCGATGTTGGCCAGCGCGTCGACCGCAACGGGACCGACGCCGGTGTTGGCGGCGCTGTCCGCGACGCTGTTGCAGTACAGGAACGTCTGTCCGGTTGCGGCATAGGTTGCCTCGACGGGAGTGTCGGCGCAGTACTTGTCCGCGTTGTCGATGTTGGTGAAGAACTCCGAAGCGTACTGCGACGCTCCGTAGCGGACGTCCTGGAGCACCGCGTGGGCCCCGTAGAGGTCCTCGGCGGCGGCCAGGGAGCCCGCGTCCGCGATCGCGATCTGGGCTTGGCCGGAACCAATGGCCTCGACGGCCGCCTGATAGTCCTTGGTGACGACGCCGTTGACGGTCATGCCCAACTCGGACGACAGATAGTCAGTCAGGGGTGCGGCAGAGGTGACCAGGTCATTGACCTGTTCGTTCGGAATGAGGGCGAGGGTGATCTCCGACGGCCAGTCGGAGCCAGACGCGGCGGTGCTGTCCGCGCTTGTAGTGGGCGTGTCATCGCCGTTGGAACTGCAGCCCGCCAGGGTGAGGAGGGCGGCGGCGACCACACCGGTGGTGATCATAGTCTTGCGCATGCTAGTGGTGCCTTTCGTGGGTGGAGCCGGTGCCGGGCGGCACAGGAGGAGCGGGCGTCGTGATGCCCGCCCACGCTTCGATGAGGGGATACAGCTCGGGGAGGGTCGCGGCCGCCATCGTTGTGTGCGCGGCGAACGACATCCAGGCCGGTCCCACGAGAGCGGTGTCGGCTCCGAGGGCGGCGGCGGGCTCAAGGTCGTTGTCATAGATGTCGCCGACGCTGAGCACAGGACCACGTGTGAGCGCGTCTGCCACCAGCGCCCTCATCCCGTCCGGCTTGCCGACTGACGCGTGGATCGCGGCGAGATGGATGCCGACCCCGAGCGACTCGAGTGCCTCGGCGAGTCGGGTGTGCGGGGCGTTCGTGGCGAGCACCAGATCCGCAGCACCGCTCAGCCGCTCAAGCAAAGCCACAAGACCGTCGGGGGCCTCGACCAGCGCCCGAGGTGTGCCGAGCGACTTCCGGCTGCGCAGGTAGCCGCGCTCCAGCACCTCCGCGGCAATCCCCCGTGCCGCCGCCGCCTGACGCACGGCGTCGTACGCGTCGATCGCGTCAGAGCGGCCCGCCTCAAAAGCGGCGAGGCTCTGGCCCACGGCTGTCGCCAACGTGGAGTCGCCCACGATGGCGACGACTTCGCGTACGTAGGCGTCGATGGGACCCCGCCCCAACGCCAGCGTGCCGTCAAAGTCGAAAATCACCGTGCGGATCATGCGACTGCCTCCCCGTCGTGGACAATGCGTCCAGACTAAGGCGGCTTTATGGACGAAACGGTCACGAACAGGTTAAATTCCGGAGAACTCTTGCGAACGCGGGCGGCACCGATGCTCCTAGCGCGCCACCGCATCGCCGCGATCGACGTGAACGAGTGAGCGCACGCGCCGCTCCATGTGGAACTGCGCATATGCGGCCACCAGGCCAGCCGCCTCGCGGCGATGGCGAGCGTCCGAGGAATCCGCCTCGCCCCATCGCCCTCCAATCAGGGCGGACAGTAGCGAGAAGACCTCCGGTGCAGGCGCAGCGGAACCGGGCTGACGGCACGACTCACACGTCGCCCCTCCCCCAGCGACCGCAAACGCACGATGCGGGCCGGGGGCGCCGCACGTCGCGCACTCACCAAAGCTGGGCGCGTATCCCGCGAGCGCGAGGGAGCGCAACAGGAAGGAGTCGAGCACCAGCCCTGCGTCGTGCTCACGCCGGCTGAGCGCGCCGAGCCCGCCGTGCAGAAGCTTGAAATGGTCGAGGGCTGGCTCCTTCTCCTGGTCCACCAAGGCATCGACCGTCTCCACCATGGCGGTCGCGGCCGTGAAGAGTCGGTAGTCCTCGCAAATGCGCCGCGCGTAGGGCTCCTTGGTCTCGACCTGGCTCACGATGTCCAGGTTGCGGCCCTCGTAGAGTTGAACGTCCGCGAGCATAAACGGCTCCATGCGCGACCCGATCCGGCTGGTGGTCCGCCGCACTCCCTTGGCGACCGCCCTCACCTTGCCGTGGGAACGCGTCAGCATCGTCACGATGCGGTCCGCCTCACCCAACTTGTGGGTGCGCAGCACGATGGCGTCGTCTCGGTACAGGGGCACGGCTCATTGTCTCTCGCCGAGACCACATTCACTCATGCCCGCGCCGTACGCGCGCACCACGGCGCCGTCATCCCCGTCCGAGGGTATGAAGGCTCACGCTCGGACCACTAGCGTCCGGCCCTGTTCACCGCGGAGATGATCGCCTTGAGGGATGCGGTCGTGATCGACGGATCGATGCCGACGCCCCACAGGATGTCGTCCCCAAGTTGGCATTCGACGTACGCGGCCGCTTTGGAGTCCCCACCGGCAGTCAGCGCGTGCTCGGCATAGTCGAGAACCTCGACCTTGACGCCGCGCGTGCCGAGCGCCGCCACGAAGGCGTCGACGGGGCCGTTTCCCGAGCCCTCGATCGTGACGAACTGCCCTGAGTCGACCACATCGGCCGCAAGGGTGTCGGGCCCCGTGTCGCTCGACGACGTCCGGGTGCCCTGAAGCGAGAAGCGCCCCCACGCCTTGTCCGAGTCGGGCGCGGGCAGATACTCGTCCTCGAAGATCTGCCAGATGTCGTCGGCCGACATCTCGACGCCTGAGGCGTCGGCGGCCCTCTGCACGACGCGCGAGAACTCGATCTGCAGGCGCCGCGGCAAGTCGAGGTGGCGTTCCGACTTCAGCAGGTACGCGACACCCCCCTTGCCGGACTGAGAGTTGACGCGGATCACGGCCTCGTAGGATCGCCCCACGTCCTTGGGGTCGATCGGCAGGTACGGCACTGCCCATGCGAGCTGGTCCAAGGAGACACCCTTGCGAGCGGCGTCCTGCTCCATGCGCTCCAGGCCCTTCTTGATGGCGTCCTGATGCGAGCCGGAGAACGCGGTGAAGACCAGATCGCCGCCCCACGGGTGGCGCGGGTGAACGTCCAACTGCGTGCAGTACTCGACCGTACGCCGGATCTCATCCATGTTGCTGAAGTCGATCTGCGGGTCAATGCCCTGGCTGAACAGGTTCATGCCGAGCGTCACCAGATCCACGTTGCCGGTGCGCTCGCCGTNNCCGTTGCCGAACAGGCAGCCCTCGATGCGGTCCGCGCCGGCCATGTACCCCAGTTCTGCGGCGGCGACGGCGGTGCCACGGTCGTTGTGGGGGTGCAGGCTGAGCACCACCGACTCCCGATAGTCGAGGTGGCGGCTCATCCACTCAATCGAGTCGGCGTACACGTTGGGTGTGGCCATCTCTACGGTGGCGGGCAGGTTGATGATGACCTTGCGGTCCGGCGTGGGCTTCCACACGTCCAGCACGGCGTTGCAGACCTCGACCGCGTACTCCAGCTCGGTGCCCGTATAGGACTCCGGGCTGTACTCGTAGAACACCTGCGTGTCCGGGATGAGCTCCTCGAACTTCTGACACAGCAGCGCGCCGCGCGTGGCGATGTCCCTGATCTCGTCCTTGTCCGCTCGGAAAACGACGTCGCGCTGCAGGATCGACGTGGAGTTGTACAGGTGCACGATGGCGTTCTTGGCCCCGCGCAAAGACTCGTAGGTGCGTTCGATGAGGTGTTCGCGCGCCTGCGTCAGCACCTGGATGGTGACATCGTCCGGGATCTTGTCGTGCTCCACCAGTGCGCGCACAAAGTCGAAGTCCGTCTGGCTTGCCGACGGAAAGCCGACCTCGATCTCCTTGTACCCCATCTTCACGAGCAGGTCGAACATGCGCATCTTGCGTTCGGCGTTCATCGGCTCGATGAGGGCCTGGTTGCCGTCGCGCAGGTCCACAGCGCACCAGCGCGGCGCCCTGTCGATGCGGTGGGTCGGCCAAGTGCGGTCAGGCAGGTTGACCGTGATCTGCTCGTGGAAGGGGCGGTACCTGTGCAGCGGCATCTGGGAGAGGCCCTGGTGGCCGCCGGTGTAGTAATCGTCGTGCGCCATGGTGAATCCTTCGAAGTAGTGGGGGCTATCTGCTAGCCGGCACACCAACCACCGCGACGAGATTCCGGCTGATTAGGCCTCGTCGCGGCGACGAAGGAGCAGGGTGACCCGCCGTGCACGCATGACCACACCCTAGCCGATGCCTGCTGTCAGTCGGCAAGCCCGAGGTGGACGTCGAGGCGAGAAATGTGGCCGGTGCGCTGGAAGACTGCCGCCGAGTCGGGCCCGTCGAGGGCAAGCCCCCGAACGTGATCCTCCACGTCCTCTCGAGACACCACGATGCCGGCCGCGCCTCCACGGTGGAGCACCACGGGGACCTGACAGAGCGTGAATCCCATCGCCCCCGTCTCGAGTGCAAGGGTGTGGACTTCTCCATCCAGATCGACGTACGTCAGTGACGCGGGTGTCTCCAGGAACTCCTGCTGGCGCACGATCCGAGGCTCGAACCGGATGATCCCACCCTTCACGACGAAGCCCATCTCGCTCGCGCGCGTGATGAGATCCTGCTTCACTTGCCCCGTCTTTCCGGGCTGTTGCACGCCCGCGAAGCTGGGGGTGTGTGAATACGGGTCGGTGGGCACCGCGCCGTACTCCGCGGGCGACTTATGTACGCCGATGCCCTCGCGGATCTTTTCATAATGCCGCTCCAGCCGCTCCACGACGGCCTCACTCGCCCCCGATTGG
Source organism: Demequinaceae bacterium UBA4004 (assembly GCA_002384765.1). Next base: position 4,774 of record DGBM01000224.1, on the reverse strand, counting down.
AGAGCGCCAAGGCGCGCCTCGTCGACGGCAAGAAGGAGTTTGGACACCATGTGCCAGTAGATCGATCCGAGACCCTCGTACTTGTAGAAGGTTTCGGACCGACCCGTGAAGGATGCGTGCTCGAACACGTTCTCGTAGATGTTGAGCACGCGGGAACGGTCCTCAGCCGCGAGCGAACCGTCGTCGCCCTCGTCGAGCGCGGCCAGTGCCTCGTCCAGGTAGTTGGCGTTGCGGAACGCCGGGTTGAAGTGGATACCTCCGTCAACATCCCTAGACACGATGCGCGCGTCGCCACGCTCCAGCATCGCGGTGAGGAGCGCGGAACCCCCTACGTCCTCCTCCGACACGATGTTCTTGTCAAGAAAGTGCGGGAGGTCACGATCTGGATACAGGATGTAGCTGTTCTGGTCGGCACGGTACAGCGCGCTGGCGCGCAACGCATCGAGCAGGTCGGCCGCCTCTGTCGCACCGAGCAGACCGCAGCTGAGCACCGCCACCTGACCCTCGAGCATCTCGGTGAGATGCTCGACGGATATCCCGCCGACCGACACCTGCATGATGTTGTACGAGTGGTACAGGCCGTCCTCACGGCGATTGCCCGCAATCGTGTGGTCGGCGTGACGGAGCACATCGGAGATGAAGGCACGCAACTGCGTCATCGTCACCGTGGTGTGGCCCCCGCGGCCAGCCGGCTCGTACACGCTTGCGCGATACTGGGCTCCGGCCGTGCCCAGGGCGTCAAGCAGCGCCTTGCGCTCCCCATCCGCGCCCGCGTCCTTGCCCACCGGCAGATGGCTCTCAAAGGCCGAGGCGACGGCGCGCAGAAATTCGGCCACGGGAACGGAGACCTCTACCTCGTCGACTCCGGATGCCTTCAATTGGCCATGGAGGAACCACAGGTATCTGCGCACGTAGTACAGGGTCACCATCGACACCCCGTTGCCGACCAGGGCATTGTTGGCGTCGTTCCACTCCGGGCGCTGGGTGTTCATCCAGATGCCGCCTCCGGGAACGAAGTTTGACAGCTTGGACAACGCCACGATGAGCAGCTTCTCGGTCAGGTTCGCGCGCAACAGGGCGCCGTCGGCATCCAGCACGGCCTTACCGTCGGAGCCGATGCGTCGCACACGTTCGAGCGCCGCATCGTTGACCGCCTGGTCGAAGTCGATCGTGTCGCGGGGGTCGCGCAGCAGGTCCTCGTACGGACGGATCCGGTATGGAACGTCGGCGAACGTGAACACCTTGCGGGTGAGCAACGGGACAAGGCTGCCGGGGCGGTAACGGTCGGCCACCTCGAGCAGGCGCAGCAGGTAGATCACCTGGTGATCACCCCCATAGCCGATGTTCGCCCAGTCGTCCTCGACGTCCAAGAGCTCCCACTCATAGCCCTCGCGCAGCACGCGGTAGGGGTTGTAGCCGTCCACCGTCGACGAGTCGGCGAACTTGAAGAGCATGGCCTCGACAAAGTCGGGGTACGACAGCGNNCAGGTATTCCGCCGCAAGACGCTCCAGGTCGACGTCGCCCACGGCCTGGACCCACTTCATGAGGTCTTCGCGACGCAGTGACGCCGGGGGTGCGTCCAGGAGGGCCGCGTGGCGGGCGCGCACGGCAGAGTTGGTCTTGCCCAGGTAGGCGCCCAGGTCATCTCGAGACACGAGGTACCCATGATCAGGAATACCGCCCCGCATCGCGTTGAACAGCGTGTTGGCGAAGTGCCGCCATACGCTTGGCTCATCTGCCGTGGCCTGCAGTCCATCCGTCTCACCGACAATGCGCATCAGTCTCGCGGTGCCGCTCGCGATATCGGCCAGGACTCGGTCCTTGATACCTGGCGCGGCCACGTCGCGCATGAGCGCCCGCACGCGGGAGGCGTCCTGCTCCACCTCGGCCACCACGAGCCAGTCCGCGGACTCACCCTGTGCAAGCGCGAGCGACCCCGAAACGAGGTATGCGCCGCGACGCCCCCGGATATCCGTCTCGGTGCGCTTGTAGCCGTCGACGAGCGTGCTGAACTCGAGCTGGAATCGCCGGCCGACTCCCGACGGCAGCACGTTGCGGATGCCGTCGAGGATCTCGATGGACACGGCGGCGTCGGAGACATTGCGCATCTCGGCTTGGCGCACAAAGCCATAGGCATCGCTGTTGGACCAGGAGTAGCGGAACATCAGGCCGAGATCGCGGTTGATCTCTTCGAACACCACGCGGTTGCCGTACACGCTCTTGTACAGCGCGTTCGATCCGATACAGGCCTACTTGGCGCATCGAGAACGGCTCCCACAGCGTCGTCTTGCCGTCGCGGGTCACACGCACCAGGCTGATCGAACCCGTGGTCTCCGACGCATCGTGAATGCGGTCGTCACGGCCGATGCGATAGAACCTCTCGCCCGCAAGGCCCACGAGGCGACCGTCAACCTCACCCTCGCGTGCGCCCTCCGCGCCGCGTGTGGTCGCGAGGTCGTCCGTCATTGCACGCCTCCCCGGGCACAGTTGATCACGCAAGTGCAGTAATCGCGACCTTGTGAGAGCGCGACCATTGGTCCTCATGCAACTCGCTCAGGCGGCTCTTGTCAAAGGCCCATCCGCCCCCACTGAGTGGCGTCCCCCGCTGCTACTCCTGGGCGATCCTGACGCGCTGCTTCCGATACGCACGTCGACCGACCGGCGCTTGATTTCGACGGGCGCTGCGCGGCTCGCCAGCATGTCACGATCAGCGCTCCACCCGGTCTGGGTTCACGGCGTCGTCAGCCACAGGCCCAGACCCGCGGCGGCGAGGCTGAGCACAAGCATGCCGGCGGCATGGGCGAACGAGAGCGCAAGGGCGCGGGCGCCTACGGCGAGGCGGACGGCTTCGACGCTGGCGGTGCTGAAGGTGGTGTACCCGCCGAGGAACCCCGTTCCGAGGATCAACTGAAGTTCTTCAGCGCCGCCGTAAGCGATGACCGCCCCGGTCAGCAGGCCAAGCAGCAACGAGCCCGTGACATTGACGACGAGCGTGCCCAGAGGGAACCGAAAGGGATTGCGGCGTGCAACCACGCCGTCGACGACAAAGCGTGCGGCGGCGCCGAGGCCACCGGCGAGCGCGATCACCAGCGGCGTCACGGGGCACCCCCCGTGGTGGATCTCGGCGGTCGGAACGTCCGTGCCACGGCGATCCCGGCCACGGCCGCCAGGACGCCCACCACCACGCTGACTAGCGGGTATGCGACCCCGGTCCACAGGTGATCGGTCGCGACGAGTCGATCAGTCTCCACGATGAAGGTGCTGTAGGTGGTGAATCCGCCGAGCAGCCCGGTGCCGACCCCGACGCGAATGCCGCGGCGCCAACCCGCGTCGGGGCCGCTGCGCAGCAGCGTCTCGAGCAGCAAGCCCAGGAGCAGCGATCCGACGACATTGATCAGGAAGGTGGCCCACGGCCACTGTCCCGGCTGCGGGGCGAAGGCCTCACTGACGTGCCAACGCGCCGTGACGCCAACTGCCCCGCCGAGCATCACCAGGGCAAGCATGCGAGGTCGCATGTAGGGCGCCCGGTGGAATCCGGTGACCTGGTCGCTCACCGCCACAACGGCGTCTCCCAGTCGACGACGCTGAGCGGGACGACCAGGACGGGCCGGTGCTGGTGATGGGACAGGCGTATGGCCACGGACCCTTCGACGGCCTCGAGGAACCGTGCTCCCGGTCCGGGTGCACGGGTGCCGACAACGATCCCGGCAGCGTCGACTGCACGTGCCAGGTGGGTGAGGGCGCGGTCGGGGCGACCGGCCAGGTAGCGGAACTCCCACGGCACGCCGGAAGATGCCAGCAGACCCGTCAACGACCGCTCAAGCTCCTCCTGCCGGGCCCGCCACGAGTCATCGATACTGTCCGAGTCGACTTCCGCATGGCGGACGGTGCCGTCCGGGAACTCCTCGACGGTGAACCGCTGGGGATCGACGTAGGCAAAGTAGAGCCGGATCCCGCCAGCGGCCTGGGACCACGATGCGGCGGTGAGCGCCACCAGTTCGGGCTGGTTGGGCTCGATCGCCACCACAAGCGGGTGGGTGCTGAAGGGCGTCAACCTCGACGGACTCGGTTGAGGTGCCTCGCGGTTGCTCATCGGTCAGTCCCTTCTGTGTTGTCGAGCATATTCGTCACGAGCCGACGGGTGCGCGCTGGCAAGTACTTCTCCACGACGTGGAATGGGCCACAACAGCCGACTCTAGAACCCCATGCGACCCAACTGTTTGGGGTCGCGCTGCCACTCCTTGGCAATCTTGACGTGGAGATCCAGGTACACGCGCCTGCCCAACAGCCGCTCGATGCCGGCCCGCGCGGTTGCCCCCACCTCTTTGAGCCGGGATCCCCCCTTGCCGATGATGATGCCCTTCTGACTGTCGCGCTCGACGTACAGCTGGGCACGAACGATGAGCACCGGCGTGCGAGGGTCGTCGGCGGCCTGTTCGCGCTCCACCATCTCCTCGACCATCACGGCAATGGAGTGAGGCAGTTCGTCGTGCACGCCCTCGAGAGCGGCCTCGCGAATCAGTTCGGCGACCATCACGTCCTCGGGTTCGTCCGTCACGGCTCCGTCCGGATACAGCACCGGGCCCACCGGAAGGTGGCTCACCAGAACGTCCGTCAGCACGTCCACCTGAATGTCTTCGACCGACGACACCGGGACGATGTCAATGAAGTCGCCGAGCTCCTGCACCTCCATGAGGTGTGCCGCGACGCGGTCCCGTGACACCTTGTCGACCTTGGTGACCACCGCGACGACCGGCGCCTTCGCCTGGCTCA
>DGBM01000009.1 GCA_002384765.1 Demequinaceae bacterium UBA4004 | reverse complement strand
ATTCGTTCAGCTGGGGCCGGCCTCGCTCTCGTTCAGCCCGGCTGAATTGTTGCCACGCGCTCGCGGGATGACCTGGGATTCCCTGTTTCGGAGTCCCTCTCGATGCGCGTAGATGTGCCGGCCGATCCTCGTCGTGGAGCGGAAATGCCGCGTGACTCCGCGCTTTCGTGGCAACGGATTGGCAACAACTACCGCGCTTCGGAAGTGACGGACTCCCGATGTCGCCGTCCGATCTCGCCGTGAGTGACCGTGGGGCCGATGACCACCGTCACCATGTGCGTGAACCCGCGTGACCTCCTGTTTCAGCTACCCCGCGGGGTATCGCCCCGACGTGCGAGAATCGGGGCAAGTGACGCAGTCAAGTGCACGCGTACCAGGAGGAAACCGAGATGACAGAACCGGTGCAGGTGGATGCCGCTGGCGAGCGCGCTGCTGAGCTCGCCGCTCAGCAGCGCAAGATCGTGAATCGGCTGCGACGGGCTCAGGGTCAGCTCGCTGCTGTGGTGAAGGCGGTGGATTCCGGGGCGGAGTGCCGCGACGTTGTGATCCAGCTGGCGGCCGTCTCGAAGGCCCTCGACCGCGCAGGCTATGCCATTGTTGCCACCGCGATGCGGAACTGCATCATCGATCCGGATAGCGAGTCCGTGACGGAGGATGAGCTCGAGAAACTGTTCCTCACCCTCGCCTGAAAGTCTGATCGATTCCAGTGGAGGATGAGCCGGTCAGCGTCCGAATAGTCGGGCGAAGAAGCCGGTCGAGGGCTCGTTGGCGTGTCCTTCACAGCGCTGTGACTTGGGGACTCCGCGCATGACCTGATCGACGTGCTGTCCGCAGCCCTTCCAGGTCGTCTTGCTGCACTTCTTGCAGGTTGCTTGATAGCACATGTCGTTTCCTTGGTGTCGCTGTCAGGCGAGCATCATGAAGAGCTTTTCGATCTCTTCGGGGGTGGGGTCTTCGTTGGTCCGGCTGCCTTCTGGTGTCGCGAGGCACTCCTTCAGGGCCGTGGAAACGATGGTGAATCCGGCTCGGTTGAGCGCGCTGGTGACGGCCGCCAGCTGCATGACGACGTCGCGACACGGGTCGTTCGCGTCCACGGCTGCGAGGACGGCGTCAAGCTGTCCTCGGGCGCGGCGGAGGCGATGCGAGATCCGCTTCTGTGGTTGCGGGTCCTGGATCGCCGACTCTTCGGTCGACGGGATGATGACGCTCATGATGGGGCACCCGCCGACTCGGACTGGCGTCGAAGCTGCTCTCGAACTTCCGTCATGTCCAGTGCTCGGGCAGCGATGATGACTTGTTCGAGTTGCGCATCGTTGAGTGCTCCCGGTTGGGAGAACACACCGATGCCGCCTCGGAACACCATCAGTGTCGGAATGGACCGAATCTGAAAGCCGGCGGTGAGGTCTTGTTCCGCTTCGGTGTCGATCTTGCCGAACGTGATGTCCGAGTGCGTATTGGAGGCCTTCTCGAACACGGGTGCGAAGGCGCGGCAGGGTCCGCACCACGCCGCCCAGAAATCCAAGATCACGATGTCGGTGCCGCTGATGGTGTCGCGAAGGTTGTCGCCGGTAACGGTAAGAGTGGCCGTTGTGGTCCTTTCAGTCCGTGTTGCAATTAGTGAAGCCAGCGGGTGTCACTGGACGACGGCAAGACCGGTGGCCTGTTCGGCCTCAGAGATCCCGCCGGCGTCCTGCACGTCCAGTCCCGCCGCTTGCATCGCGTCGACCGCTTGCGCGGATCGGTTGCCGGACTGGCAATAGACGACGTACTCGTCGTCGGGATCAAGCTCCGCGATGGTTGCGTCGAACTCCGAGGATTGGTAGTCGATGTTGACGGCGCCGTCGAGATGCCCGCCGGCGTACTCGCCGGGAGTGCGTACGTCAACGATGACCGTATCGTCGCTGATCGCGATCGATGGACCCGCCGGGGATGCGCAGCCGCTCATCCCAACCGAAACGACGAGAGCCGCTCCGAGCGCGACCGCTCGCAGGCTACGCCGCGGCATAAGGGTGACCCTCGCACCGCTGATCAGCTGGGACTCCATAGAGCGCCTCTTCCACATGCTGACCGCAACCTTCCCACGTTGCTTTGCCACACTGGCCACACGTCACACGAGCGCACATCTCTTGCACCTTTCGTCGGAACGGATGCGATTCTAGCATACCCCCTGGGGTATTGTGAGGTGCATGCATTCATCTCAGCTTGAGAAAGAAAACCCTGTCGTCGGTCAGTGGGTCGAGGGCCTTGATGTTCCGGTCGTGAATGAGCGGGCGGTGCGGGCTTCGGCGGGGATTCTGTTCCTGGGCGGGTTCTCGGCGTGGCTGTGGGGTGTGATCACAGGGGATCTGCAGCCGATGCGGGTCTTTGGAATCGTGTTCGCCATCGAGATGATGCTGCGGCTGTTCGTGGGAACCCGCTTTACTCCGACACTCCTGCTGGGCGCACTGATCACTCGCCCGCAGCGCCCGGAGTGGGTCGAGGCGCAGTCGAAGCTCCTTGCCTGGCGCATGGGCTTCGGAATGTCCCTGGCAGGCTGCTTCAGCTTGGGGTGGTTGGGCTTGCCGGCGATCATCGCCCAGGTGATCTGCGGGATGTGTCTTCTGCTGCTCTACCTGGAGACGGCCTTCGGCATCTGTCTGGGATGCGTTATCGCGCAGCGCTTCGCGCGACGCAAGCCGCAGCTGTGTGCGGGTGACACCTGCACCTACATGCCGCCGGCCCGCGGCGAGCAGCACTCGATCGTCCGTCACTGAGCTCGGCTCACACCAACTGCACAACGGTGGTGATGATCGTCAGGACTGCGATGCACAGAACGAGGATCGCAAAGCTCAGCTGCAGGACCCTCCCCGGCAGTCGCCCTGCCAACCTGGCGGCGACGAGCGAAGCGATCATGGCGGGGATCGTGAAAGCGAGGGTCAGCGGGATGTCGAGTCCGCCGACACTGAAGTGGGCGGCCGCTGCGGCGAGTGAGTTGATCACGATGATGATCAGAGAGGTGCCGATCGCCCGCTTCATCGACATACGCAACAAAAGCGTCAACGCCGGCACGATCACGAACCCACCGCCCACCCCGAGCAATCCGGTGAGTAATCCGACACCCAGCCCGATGAGCAGAGCACGGATGAGCCACCCGCGCTGTCGCTCGGGATCCTCGGTGCGAGCGGTCAGTGGCTGCAGCATCCGGATGCCGGCGGCCACCATCAGCAGCCCGAAGGTGATGAGAAGCACGGGCTGTGGGAGAAGGGAGTTCAGCGCCGTACCTGCCAGCGCGGCGGGAACGCCGGCCACGCCGACGGCCAGGGCCACCGGCCAATCGATACCGCCGCGCAGCCGGGGCAGGACTGCCGTCGACGCTGAGGCAACAGCCATCACGAGCGATGTCGCCATCGCGTCCGCGACAGGAACCCCGACGATCCCGACCAGGGCGGGAACGGCGATGATTCCCCCTCCCGCACCCACGAGACCCAGGATTGCGCCGACGATCAGTCCGAGGGCGATGACGACGAAGATCACGTCAGACGCGAATGTACGCGGCGCCAGCCCACTGACGTTCGGCGAGGTGCGCCACAGCGGACGGCACGATCTTCACCCCGGGAGCGATCTGTGATGGCTCGAGGTGTGCGCGGTGCATGCTGTTCCCACACGCCGTGATGTGGACTCCCTGCGCGAGCGTTCCCGCGATGTCTTCGTCGAACCCACCGTCTGTTGCGACACCCGTGACTGCGATCCCTTGTACCACGACCTGGACGCTGGCTCCCGGTATCGCCTGGGCAGCGTTGCGTGCGACCCGCAGCGCTCCTGCAACGACCGCCGGATCTTCGTCGAACGCATGGATGAGGACCTCTCGCACCGGGGTCACCGTTCCACCTCAAGACCCGCAGCGATCCACGCGGTGGTGCCACCCTCAACATTCGCGGCATTGATGCCCAGTGACTCCAGCGCGTCGCAGGCGAACGCACTGCGGCGGCCCGATTGGCAGATGACATAGACCGTATCGGCACCGCGGAGCTCTGCGGAACGTTCACGAACGTCCCCCAGCGGGATGTTCACAGCCGCGGGAACGTGGCCGCTCCCATACTCGTCCGGCTCTCTCACGTCCACGACGACGCCGTGGAGGCTCGCAAGTTCTTGAACCGTGATTGTTACGTGAGCCATATCAGGACGCGTTCACTTTCTCGACCTGCTGATGGGCGCTAACCCACCCGAGGTAGCTTCCGGAGAGTTCGACCACAGGGACCCCCGCCCGGCGCAGCGCCTGGCTGGCGACGATGTTGCGCGCCCCGCTCTGACAGTAAGCGACGATCGTCCGGTCTGTGGGCAGGCGGTCGACTTCCCAGAGCACCCGACCCGCCCCGATTCTCGTCGCTCCCGGCACATGTCCGGCGGCGTACTCGCTGGCCTCGCGTACGTCCAGCACGAAAACCTCACCCAGATCACCGAGAGCTTCAGGCGAGACGGTCGCTGATGTAACCGTCGGCAAGCCGTCGAGGGAGGTGATGTACCCGGCGTAGGAATCGATACCCACCCGAATGAGGTGGGCTCTGACATCCTCGGCTTGCTCCTCGTCGCCCGCCAGGATGATCATCGGCCGCTTCTCCTGCTCCGGATCGATCGCCCACGCACCCCATGCGGCCGTCTTGCCCACGGCCGGAATCGCCAGAGCGCCTGGGAGGGATCCGGCTCTCACGACATCAGGCGCACGCGTGTCGACGAGCACCGCGTCATCGTCGCTGACCCGTGCGAGTGTGTCCGTTGCCGTCATCTCGGTCAGGTCGCTGAGTGGGCCGAGGAGGGCGGGTCCG
>DGBM01000094.1 GCA_002384765.1 Demequinaceae bacterium UBA4004 | reverse complement strand
GCGCTCCGGTGTCGGGCGCTCCGGCATCGGCTACTTCCCGGCGATGAGGCTCATGGCCTCGGCGCGCGTGGCACCGTCGCGCATCACACCCCGCACGGCGGAGGTCACGGTGCGTGAGCCGGGCTTGCGCACCCCGCGCATGGACATGCACAGGTGCTCCGCCTCGACCACCACCAGCACGCCACGGGCGCCGAGCTCGTTGACCAGGGCGTCGGCCACCTGCGTGGTGAGGCGCTCCTGCACCTGCGGCCGCTTGGCGAACACGTCCACCAGGCGCGCGATCTTGGACAGTCCGGTGATGCGCCCGTCCGCGCCGGGGATGTAGGCCACGTGCGCGACCCCGTGGAAGGGCACCAGGTGGTGCTCGCACATCGAGTACAGCTCGATGTCCTTGACCAGGATCATCTCTTCGTGGCCCAGCTCAAACACGGCACTGAGGACGTCGGCGGGGTCTTCGGACAGTCCCGCAAAGAACTCCTGGTACGAGCGCGCGACCCGTCCCGGGGTGTCCCGCAGGCCGTCCCTGTCGGGGTCCTCGCCAATCGCCGCGAGGATCTCCCGCACGGCCGCCTCGATGCGGGCCGTGTCGATGCCCTCGCTCATGGGATGCGCCTAGGCCTTGTCCGCGGTGTCGGTGGCGCCATCGCCGATGGTGTCCTTGGGTTCGGTGACGGGCCGCACGGGCGCCTTGGCAATGCGGCGTTTGGGGGTGCGCTTGGGCGCCCAGTCCCCGCTGATCCACTTGGGGCGCTCCGGTGCCTTCTTGACCTTCTTGAAGAGCACGGCCAGCTCCGCCTCGGTGAGCGTCTCCTTCTCCAGGAGCTGCTCGGCGAGAGTGTCGAGCACGCCCCTGTTGGCCTGGAGGGCCTTGGTGGCCTCCTCCATGGCGTGGTCCATGAGCTTGCGGACCTCGTCATCGACCACCGCGGCGAGCTGGTCGGAGTAGTCGCGGCCGTGCCCCATGTCGCGGCCCAGGAACACCTCGCCCGAGGCGCCCGCCAGGCGCACCGAACCGATCCTCGTGGACATGCCGAACTCGGTGACCATCTGCCTGGCGATCTCGGTGGCCTGCGAGATGTCGTTGCTCGCGCCGGTGGACGGGTCCCCGAACACCACCTCCTCCGCGACGCGCCCGCCCATGGCGTACGCCAGGTTGTCGAGCAACTGGTTGCGCGTCTTCGAGTAGCGGTCCTCGACCGGCATCACCATCGTGTAGCCGAGGGCCCGGCCGCGCGGCAGGATCGTCACCTTGGTGACGGGGTCCGTGTAGTTCATCGCGGCCGCGACCAGGGCGTGGCCGCCCTCGTGATACGCCGTCACCGACTTGTCGTGGTCGTTCATCACCCGCGTGCGCTTCTGCGGGCCCGCGATGACGCGGTCGATGGCCTCGTCCATTTCGGTCGGGCCGATGGCGGTGGCGCCGCGTCGCGCCGTCAGCAGGGCGGCCTCGTTGAGAACGTTCGCAAGGTCGGCGCCCGTGAACCCGGGCGTGCGCTTGGCGACCGCGTTGAGGTCGACCTCCGGCGCGATGGGCTTGCCCTTGGCGTGCACCTCAAGCACCTTGAGTCGGCCCTTGAGGTCGGGCGCGTCCACGCCGATCTGGCGGTCAAAGCGCCCGGGGCGCAACAGCGCGGGGTCGAGGATGTCGGGCCGGTTGGTGGCCGCGATCATGATGACGTTGGTGCTGATGTCGAAGCCGTCCATCTCCACCAGCATCTGGTTGAGGGTCTGCTCGCGCTCGTCGTGACCGCCGCCCATTCCGGCGCCGCGGTGACGGCCCACCGCATCGATCTCGTCCACAAAGATGATGGCCGGGCTGTTCTTCTTGGCCTGCTCGAACAGGTCGCGCACGCGGCTCGCGCCGNNCTTGGGGATCTTGGCGCCCACGGCCTGGAACTTGGCGGGGTTCTCCAGGAACTCCTGGATCTCCCGCAGCTCCTCGACCGCCTCGTCGGCGCCCGCGACATCGTCGAATTTCACCTTGGGCGTGTCCGCGGTGACCTCTTTGGCCTTGGAACGGCCGAACTGCATGATCTTGTTGCCGCCGCCCTGCATGGAGCTGAGCAGGAACCAGATCAGCCCCAGGAACAGCAGCAGCGGCAGGATGTTCAGCAGCAGCGACTGCAGCAGCGAGCCTTGCGGCACCACCGAGTCGTAGCCCAGTTCCGGATTGGCGGCCTCCACCGCCGCCACCACGTCGTCACCCTGCGGTGCGACGTAGAAGAACTCGATGAGCGCGCCGCCCTCGAGTTCGTATCCGGCCAGCGCGTCAGGGACGGTGTCGCTCAGCGTGATCCGCACCCGTTGGTCGCCGTCCGTGATCTCCACCTGGGTCGCGGCCCCAGACTTGAGCACGGCGAAGCCCTCGCTCGTGTCAACGTGCGTCACCGGCGTCTGGGTGGCGGCGGTGAAGGCAAACACGGCGATAGAAATCACCGCGAAGGATAGAAACAGGTACGACCAGCGCAGTCTTCTCATGGTGTGCACGACTTTACGCGAGGTTGACCATCACATTGTCAGGTTTCGCGCTCAGCGGGACGGCGTTGCCGACGGGAGGCCCCCAGCGCGGCCCACGGCGTCGCTAGTCCTCCGAATACACGGACGGCTTGAGCACCGCCACGAACGGCAACGTGCGGTACTTCTCCGCCCAGTCGAGCCCGTAGCCGACCACAAAGTCGTTCGGAATGTCGAAGCCGATGTAACGCACGTCAATATCGACCTGCACGGCGTCGGGCTTGCGCAGCAGCGTGGCGACCTCGACGGACTCCGCGCCGCGCGAACGCAGGTTTCCCAGCAGCCACGACAGGGTGACGCCCGTGTCGACGATGTCCTCCACAATCAGGACGTGGCGGCCGGTGAGGTCGGCGTCGAGGTCCTTGAGAATCCTCACCACGCCGGAGGACTTGGTGCCGGACCCGTAGGAGGAGACCGCCATCCAGTCCATCTGGAAGTCGGGAGGAAGGCGCCGCGCGAGGTCGGCCATCACCATCACCGCGCCCTTGAGTACGCCCACCATCAGGACTTCCTTGCCCACATAGTCCGCACGAATCTGCGCGGCGATCTGATCGAGTTTGGTGGAGATCTGCTTCTCCGTGACCACCACGCGCGTGAAGTCGTTCATGGTGAAGGCGGCATTCGTGAAGTCGGGGCTCACTCTTCGGGTCCGTTCTGATCTGGTTGGTCGAAGCGTTCAAGGGGATCGGTGAAGATCAGCCTGCCATACTCGCGGCGCGCCTCGTAGCCGCCGGGCAACGACACCGCGCCTTGACCCGAATACGTGGTGACCAGCCGGTCAAGGGCCGCCACGTGGGAGGCCGCCAAGGGCCCCGCACCGTGATTCTCCGCGACCATCTTCAGCATGCGCGTGCGGATGGCGTCGGGCAGGGCCGCGAGCATGTCGCAACGCCACTCGTCGCCGCGCACGGTGGACTCGGAATTCTGGATGGCGTGGCGCGCCTGGCGTTCTAACTCGTCGGCATCGGCCTGCAGCATCGCGGCGGATCGCGCGAGCCCGGAGACGACGCCGGGGCCCAGGACGTCCACCAAGGCGGGCATGACGATGCCGCGCAGGGCCGAGCGGCGCGGGCCCCCGTCGGGCTCGTTGGTCGGGTCGAACCACGGCTCGAGGCCGAGCTCCTCGCACGCGGTCACCGTGTCCTTGCGACGCAGGGACAGGAAGGGGCGCACGTAGCGTCCGCGCTTGACGGCCATCCCGGACAGGGCCCGGGCGCCGGAGCCCCTGGCGAGCGCGAGCAGCACGGTCTCGGCCTGATCGTCCATCGTGTGGCCCGTGAGAATGTGCGGCGTCAGGCCACCCTCCCGGTCCACGCGGGAGTCGAGCGCGGCGTACCGGGCGCGCCGCGCGGCGGCTTCGAGCCCGCCCTCGCGGCCCACCACCACCTTCTCCACGAACGCGGTCACGATGCCCGCCTTGTGCACTTGGGCGATGGCCCTTTCCGCCACACCGGCGCTGCCGGGGGTGAGCCCGTGGTCGACGACGATCGCGCCGACCAGGAAGCCTTGCTTGCGGGCCACGAAGCTGGCCGCCGCAGCCAACGCCAAGGAGTCGGGACCCCCCGAGCAGGCCACCCAGATCCTGGCGCCCATGTCGACGCCGTCCAACGCCTCGCGCACGGCGTTGCGGGTCGCCGCCACTGACGGATGCGGTCCAGTCACACGTCTCCCAGGTGGGTCTCGGGGGCGATGTCGGGCTTCACGGCCCCCGGCACGCCGGTCACCCCCGACACCCACATTGTGCCAACGCGTCGGCGAAGGCGTCGATGGCGGCCTGCGGCCGGACCTGGCCATAGGGCATGCCGTCCGCAAGCACGGAGAACACGAGCGGCCGCCCTTGCGCCGTGATGACCACCCCGGACAGCGCCGTCACCCCCGTCAGCGAGCCGGTCTTGGCGCGCACCACTCCCGCGCCCGGCGTCGACGTGAAGCGGTCGTCCAGCGTGCCGGTCAGGCCCGCCTCGGCCAGCAGGCCCACCACGTCGTGGGTGGGATCGGCCAGGGTGGCGGCGCGCAGAATCTCCGTGAGAAATCGGGGCGGGATGCGATTGCGGACCGAGAAACCCGCGCCGTCGTAGAGCGCGAGACCCGTCTGGTCGACGCCGAGCTCGCCCAGCGCCGCGCGCACGGACCGCATCGCCTCGGATGGCACGGCCCGGCGGCCGTCGTGCACCGCGAGAACCCGCGTCAGCACCTCCGCGATGGTGTTGTCGGACGCGTGCAGCATGTACTCGACCACGTCGCGCATGGGCGCCGAGGTGACCACGCCCACCTGCTCACCCGTGGTTCCCGAGCGCGCCGACACCGCCGTCACGGCGATGCCGCGATCGCCGAGCCGCGCGGCAAAGACGTCGGCCGTGCGGGCGGCCGGGTCGGGCCACCGTGGGGCGTATTCGTCGTCGGTCATCTTGCCGACGTTGACGGCCAGCCCCGTCACCGGCGCGGCGTAGCCGTCGCGCAGCGCATACGAGGGCCACTCGGCGGGGTACGCCGGGCCGGGGAACGACGAGGTGTCATAGGCGACCGCGACGCTCGTGACGCCGCGCGCCGTCAGGGCGCTCGCCACCTGGTCGGCCAGGTCCCCCACCCCGGCGAACCCGACCGCGACGGGGTCTGTGCCCGCG
>DGBM01000307.1:2173-25664 GCA_002384765.1 Demequinaceae bacterium UBA4004 | reverse complement strand
GAACTTGGAGCCGAACTCGCCGAAAGCGGCGAGTTGCGCCTTGGCGGCGATCAGGCCGAACGCCGCCGCGTCCCACACGAACGTCGAGCCGCCATTCGACAACAGCACCTCGTGACCGTCGGGCAAGTGATACAACTCGGCCAGCATTCGCCGCACGTCTCCCACGAGGCCGCGCACCGGAGCCTGACGATGCGAGGTGCCGAGCACGGTTGGGTTCGCGTCGACAAGTGCCTGCACCTGCGCGGCGCGCACCTTCGAGGGACCGGACCCAAACCGACCATCGCGGGGCAGGAGGTGGGCCGGGATTGTCGGGTTCGTGCTCATGGGCCCAGAGTAGTAGGGGAGTCGATGGCATGATGGCATGCGTGATCGCTCTGACCCCCGCCCTGCAGCGCTCGGACTGGGGGACGCCGGAGGGCATCCCCCACCTGCTCGGATTCCCGGCCGATGGAGGTCCTTACGCGGAGGCTTGGTGGGGAGCGCACCCGCTCGTTCCCTCGGCCACGGACGAGGGTCCGCTGGACGCGGTGATCGCCCGCGACCCGGTCGCGGCGCTCGGCGCCGACGTCGCCACACGCTTCGGCCGGCTGCCCTACCTGCTGAAGGTGCTGTCCATCGCAAGGCCGCTGTCCATCCAAGTGCATCCCACCGCTGGCATCGCGCGCGACGGCTTCGCTGCCGAGGAGGCGCAAGGCATCGCGTACGACGACCGTGCCCGCACCTTCAAGGACCCTTCCCACAAGCCGGAACTCCTGGTCGCGATGACGCCCATGGAGGTGCTCGTAGGGTTTCGCGCCGAGCCCGACGTGCGCCGTGACCTGGCGGGGCTTGACGGCGCAGGCGCGATTGCGTTGATGAAGGCGCTCGACGAGGGCGGGTTGGCCGCCTACGTCACGTCCGCGCTCGACGGCGGTCACCTTGACACGGTGACCGCGCTCGCCTCATTGCCGGAGGGCACGGGTGGCTCTCTCGGAGCCGCTCGCCTGACCGCGCAGACCTATCCGGGGGACCCAGGGGTATTGGTGGCGCTCGCGATGAATGAGGTGTTCTTGGCCCCGGGTGAGGCGGTGTTCACTCCCGCGGGAGTGGTGCACTGCTACCTGGGCGGCATGGGCCTTGAGATCATGGCGAACTCCGACAACGTGGTGAGGGCGGGCCTGACCACCAAGCCGATCAACACGGAACTGCTGCGCGAGATCGCTGTGCTCGAGCCCACCCCCGCGTCGCGTCCGTCGATGATCAATGAAGGCGCAGCGCGTCGCCTCCGCACCGAGGCGGACGAGTTCTGTCTTGACCTCGTGGAGGGGGGTGCCGCCATCGTCCCCGACGGCCCCCGCATCGTCCTCGCGCTCGGCAGCGGCTGCGAGGTCTCTACCGAGGCCGAGCGGCGCGTCCTGCCCGCAGGGCAGGCGGTATTCGTGAGCGCGCGCGAGGGATCGGTCACGGTGACATCGGACGGCCCGACGGCGATCGCATCCGTGCCGCCCGGACGCCGATAGTCTGGCGACATGAGTATGCGCGTATCCGTCTTTGGCACTGGATACCTCGGGGCGACCCACGCTGCGGGGATGGCAGAGTTGGGGCACGACGTCATCGGCGTCGACGTTGATCCCGTGAAGGTGGCCACGCTATCCCGTGGCGAAGTGCCGTTCTACGAGCCGGACCTGCCCGAATTGCTGTCCAAGCACGTGGCGTCGGGCCGGTTGAGATTCACGACCGACGCTTCAGAAGCCGCCGATGCCGACGTTCACTTCATCGGTGTCGGCACACCCCAGAAGCGCGGCGAGTATGCGGCGGACATGACGTTCGTCGATGCCGTGATCGAGACGCTCGCGCCGATGCTGGAGCGACCCACGGTGATCCTGGGCAAGTCCACCGTGCCGGTCGGCACGGCCGCGCGGCTGGCGGCGCGCGTGCGCGAGCTCGCGCCGGTGGGGGACCAGGCGGAGTTGGGGTGGAACCCAGAATTCCTTCGCGAGGGCTTCGCCGTCGAGGACACCCTGAGGCCCGACCGGCAGGTGCTCGGAGTGGACAAGGGCCAGCCAGGTCGAATCGAGGCGGTGGCGCGCGAGGTGTACGCCAGCATCATCGCCAGGGGCACGCCGTTCCTGGTGACCGACCTTCCGACCGCCGAGCTCGTCAAAGTCAGCGCGAACGCGTTCCTCGCCACCAAGATCTCGTTCATCAACGCGATCGCCGAAGTGTGCGAGGCGACGGGCGCCGACGTGCTTGAGTTGGCGGATGCCATCGGATATGACGAGCGCATCGGCCGCAAGTTCCTGGGCGCCGGGCTGGGATTTGGAGGCGGGTGCCTGCCGAAGGACATTCGTGCGTTCCAGGCGCGTGCGGCCGAACTTGGAGTCGACCAGGCGCTCGCGTTCCTCAGGGAGGTTGACTCGGTCAACCTGCGGCGCCGAGACCATGTGATCGATGTGGCCGCTCGCGAACTCGGCGGCGCGGTCGTGGGGCGCAAGGTCGCGGTGTTGGGCGCCGCATTCAAACCCAATAGCGACGATGTGCGTGACTCGCCGGCACTGGATGTGGCGGGTCGCCTCCACCTCATGGGTGCGGACGTGAAGGTATATGACCCGCAAGCGATGACGAATGCCAAGGCGGTCTGGCCAACCCTGACGTTCGCGGATTCCATGATGGACGCCGTGACTGCAGCAGACCTCGTGGTGGTGTCGACCGAGTGGAAGGAGTTCAAGGAGGCCGACCCGGCGGTGCTGCGCGCCCAAGCCAACGGCGATCTCGTGATCGACGGTCGAAACTGTCTGGACGTCGAGGCATGGAAGACGGCCGGCTGGCGTTATCGGGGTATGGGCAGGCACACGACATGACCGACCTCATCGACACCACTGAGATGTATTTGCGCACCATCTACGAATTGATCGAGGACGGCGTGCCGCCGCTGAGGGCGCGCATCGCCGAGCAGCTCGGACACTCCGGTCCCACGGTGTCGCAGACGATCGCCAGGATGGAGCGCGACGGATACGTGGTGGTGGGGGAGGACCGCACCTTGGTTCTCACCCCGGACGGCATCGATCGGGCCACCAAGGTCATGCGCAAGCACCGGCTCGCCGAGAGGCTGCTGACCGACGTGATCGGCTTGGAACTGCGTCACGTGCACGAAGAGGCATGCCGTTGGGAACACGTCATGAGCGACCGGGTGGAGCGGCGACTCGTCGAGATGCTGGGGCACCCGGAAAGGTCCCCCTACGGCAACATTATTCCCGGTCTCGACGAACTCGAGGCGGCGTCCGGTGAGGTGTCGGAAGTTGGCGAAGTGCCCATCAATGTGGTCGATGCGGTCGCTTTGGGCACCCGAAACGCCATGCTGGTGAGAATTGGTGAAAACCCACAAACTCTTGCCGGTTTCCTCCAAGACGTCTCCGAAATTGGTCTCTTACCTGGTACTTCGATAGGACTTCAGTCCCAGGGCGAAGACGTCGAACTGTCCACGAACCTGGGATCCATCGTGATTTCCGGGGACATTGCGCGACACCTGTTCGTTCACCCGGAAGCCAGGTACTCTGGCGATCAGGTAACGTAAGTCAGTCAACAGGGGCGGCATCGGCCGCTCCGGACATGGTGTGCTCGGTCCACTGCGGGGGCGGTGACGGGACCGAGCGCCCTGTTTTCGTGCGCTGACAACGCGAAGGGAACGGTAATTTGAGGTACGGATACATGCGCGCCAAGACGCGCGCGGTGGCAGTTTCGGCAGGCGTCGCACTGATCGTGGTGCCCCTGTCAGGAGCGGCCGCCGTAGCGATCGCCGGTGAATCACCGGTGACGCCCGACGTCGACGCGGCAGCCATTCAGGGCGCCGCCTATGTCGACCAAGTCGAGCAGATTGGCGCCGCTGTAGCCGCCGACTCACAGGCAAAGTTCACGGTGGAGACGCCGTCGCTTGACGTGAAGCCCGACCCCAAGCCAGTGGTGCGCAGGTCGTATTCTTCGGCTCGGACGGTCGCCAATAGCGCGAGCGTGGCTCAGGCCATCGCCGGCTCGGCCATCATCGCCGAGGCCGCAAAATACGTGGGTATCCCCTACATGTTGGGTGGAGCCTCGCCCAGCACCGGTTTCGATTGCTCGGGCTTTGTGAGTTATGTGTATGCGCAGTTCGGCATTTCGCTGCCACGTAGTTCGGGCGCGTACTACAACGTGGGAACCCGCGTGAGTTCGCCGCTGCCCGGCGACATCATCGTGTCTCCCGGTCACCTGGGCATCTATGCCGGACCCAACCTGCAGATCGACTCGCCGCGACCCGGCAAGACGATCCAGTTCCGCGCCATTTGGCAGACCAACCCGATCTACGTTCGCGTCACCGGATAACACCCCGACGGTGGGGACGGAGCACGTCGGCCGTCCCGTAACGTAGAACCCATGCGTACTTCAAAGATTGAGCGGCTCGGCCGCCAGGTCAGTGAAATCGGTTTGGGTTGCTGGCAGCTTGGCGCCGACTGGGGCAACGTCGACGAGGATCGCTCACAAGCGATTCTTCAGGCGGCCGCTGACTCTGGCGTCACCTTCTTCGACACTGCCGACGTCTATGGTGACGGCCGTTCGGAGCGCGCGATAGGCGACTTCCTCGCGTCCCGCGCCGACGCGGACCGGTTCTTTGTGGCGACCAAGATGGGTAGGCGTGCGCAACCACACGAGGCTCAGGCGTACACGCTTGACGCCTTCAGGGAGTGGACGGATCGCTCACGGGAGAACCTCGGCGTCGACACCCTTGACCTGATTCAGCTTCACTGCCCGCCCACGCCAGTGTTTTTCGACCCCGAGACGTACGAGTCCTTGCGCGTGCTGGTGGACGAGGGACGGGTGCGCGCGTGGGGAGTCTCCGTTGAGAAGGTTGACGAGGCGCTCCAGGCGTTGCGCGAGCCGGACGTGGCGTCGATCCAGATCGTCGTCAATCTGTTCCGCCGCAAGCCGCTCGAACGCGTGGCCACCGAGGCGGCCAGACTTGGCGTCGGGATCATTGCCCGAGTGCCCCTTGCGTCGGGACTGCTGTCGGGCAAGTACGACGAGAGCACCACCTTTGCAGAGAACGACCACCGCAATTACAACCGAGATGGCTCCGCCTTCGACGTCGGCGAGACGTTCGCAGGAGTGCCGTACGACGTCGGTGTCCGTGCCGCGCGAGAGGTCGCCGCACTGACGCCCGAGGGGTGGACCACGGCGCAGATGGCGCTGCGATGGCTCACACAATCCGGCGTCAGCACCGCGATTCCGGGGGCGCGCACCGTGGAGCAGGCACGGGGCAACGCGGCGGTGGGAGACCTGCCTGCGATCGATGACGCCACCATGGCTCAGCTCGCGCGCATCTACGACGACTCGATTCGCGAGCACGTCCACGCCCGCTGGTAGCGGGCGAACGGGTCGCCATGTTCCCTCGGCTTTGAGGAGCCGTTCGTCCAGGGCGCGACTCGCGGGGCTCGGGTCAACGCCGAGCTCCTCGTTGAGAACTTCCCGCATACGGCCAAAGGCGGCGATTGCCTCGGCGGTGTTGCCTTGCGCGGCCAGGGCCCTCATGAGCGTGCGATGGCCGCTTTCGCGAAAGGGCGCGGCCACAATCAGTTCACGCGCCGCCCGCTCGGCCNNCGGCCTCGATGTCGATCTACGCATCCGCTGGCAGCGTCAACGTCACCTCGCCCCGCCCACTCAGAAACTCGTGACCCAACGCGGAGCGAAGTTTCGACAGTAACGAGTGCACGGCCGTGCCTGCGGCGCCCGGCGGGTCCTCTGGCCACAGTGCATCGATCAGGTGCGGTTGCGAGACTTTCTCGTGTCGGTGCAGCACCAGGAAGGTGAGCAAGAGCCTTCCCTGCCGCCCGGGCACCCGCGACTCCGTCCGCTCATCGTCGCTCTCAATGAGGAGCGGACCGCACACCTGTATTCGGACCCGAGGAGACACCATGATGTCGCCAAGGTGCCACCAAGGACAGTCAGTTACCAAGAGTGCTGACAGAAAGGGAGCCGGTAATGTCCAAGATCATCCGATGCGAGTGCGGGTTCGTCGCCAACGGCGACACCGACGACGACGTGGTGGCGGCCATCGAGGCTCACATGGCGTCCGATCACCCGGCCCTCCTCGCTCAGGTCGATCGCCACGACATCTTTGGCTGGATTGAACGCGCCTAGTTCACCCCGAAGGAGCACCCCATGAGCACCACGACCACGTCGTCGAAGCCCGCCAGCGCGCCCGCTTTCGACGCTCAAGAGTACAAGACCACCACGACCGAGCAGTGGCAGGCAGCGGCCGCCGCCGCGCGTCGCGTCGCGTCGCGCCCCATGGTCGCGTGCCCGCCACCGACGTGTCCTCAAACCTGCTCGCCTGCGCGAAGCACTCTGCTCGCACGGCCGGCCTCGAGGACATCGTCGACACCGAGGTCATGGACGGTGAGAACCTCGCCGTCGACGCAGGCTCGTTCGACAGCGTGATTTCACGCGTGGGGCTGATCCACTTCCCCGACCGGCAGCGCGCGCTCAAGGGAATGCGGCGTGCACTCCGCCCCGGTGGGCGGCTCACGGCCGTGACCTACTCGTCGCCGGAGGCGAACACGTTCTTCTCCATTCCGGTCTCCGTCATCCGCGCTGCGGCGACACTGCCGGCGCCGTCGCCCGGACAGCCGGGGCCATTCAGCGTCGGCGACGAAGACGTGCTCCGCGCGGCCCTCAAGGACGCAGGGTTCATGGGTGTCGAGGTGCGGCGGATCCCGGCCCCGTTGCGCCTGCCCTCGGCGGCGGACTGCGTGCCTTTCGAACGCGCATCGTTCGGAGCATTGCGCCAGCAGTCGGCGCGCCTGGCGACTGGTCACTCCCGTGATCCGTGGCCCGCCGCAGGGCTGATGGTGCTTGGCGGTGGCGCGGCGTTCGTGGCCGTTCTTGGTCCGCTACCGGCCGGCGTCATCGAATGTCACGTCTCCTCAGGAGCCGCGAATCAGATCGCTGGCGGGGATGTTGCGAGTCTGGTCCTGGTGGCACCGGCGTGCGTCATCGCAGCTGCGCTGGTCGCCCGCTATCCCGGCACTAGCGAACGATTCTTCCCCCTCTTTCTGGGGCTGCTCGTCCTTGCGCTCGCCATCGCAATTCGAGCGTGGAGCGCCGTCGACGCCTCCCGACTTCCGGCGACGACGCGCCGACTCGATCGCCTCGTCGGCTGGTTCGCGCCGCTGGTGGCGGCGTTCCTGACCTTCGGTTCACACCTACCCGGGTTGCTTGACGCCTGGCAAGAGCAGCCGAGCGCGCCGGAGTACCTCGCCGACCCCGTCGTGTTCTGGCTGGTCAAACTGATGGACCTGGGACTTGTCGTCCCGGCCCTCGTCGCCATCGGGTGGGGGGAGTCTGAGGGGCGCCGCCTGGGCGTCGCGAACCCGGTATGCAGCCGTCGGGTGGATGGCCATGTTGGGAATGGCGGTGGCGGGGATGGCGATCGCGCTGGCAATTGCGGTGACCGCGTATCGGCCGTTGTTCTCAAGCCGACCGTTGCGCGGCTGACCCGCGTCGAATTCGCCCTCGCCTGCGTTCGCCGCCGAGGGCCGGGGCCGAGCAACCACAACGTCGGCGGTTGCGGTGGAATCCACGCGGCCTTCGGAAGTGTTCCTTGATTAACGTCACCATCGCGAAGGAGCCTGCCATGCCAGACATCATCGACAACCCATTTGTGATCGAGCCGGGGACGGTGCAGCGAGGCCGGACCCGGATCCGGGCCTTCAGTGCCGGCGACCTCGTTGCCGACGCCGTCGAACCGCTGCTCGTCTGGGAGCACCCCTACTTCCCGCAGTACTTCTTCTCTCCCGCCGACCTGGAAGTCGAACTCCGTGCGGCGGGGAAGGGCCCGCGGTCGAAGGTGCTCGGACCGAGCGAGGAGTTCGACGTGGTGATCGAGGATCGCGTGCTGCCCAAGGCCGCCCGCCGCTACCCCGAGGCGGCCGTGTCGGGCATTCGCGAGGCCTTCACCTTGACGTGGGCCGCCTTTGACACATGGTTCGAGGAGGACGAGATCATCCACACTCACCCGCGCAGTCCCTATGTGCGCATTGACGCTCTTCCGTCAAGTAGGCACGTACGGGTCGTGTTTCACGGAGAGGTGATTGCCGACTCGCGGCGACCGATCGTGCTGGCGGAAACGGGCTTAGTTCCCAGGTACTACCTGCCGCGCGTGGATGTTCGGATGGACTTGTTGACACCCACCGACACTGTCAGCCACTGCCCGTACAAAGGCACGGCGTCGTACTGGAAGGTCGCCACCGGCGATGCGGAACTGGCCGACGCCGTATGGGGGTACGATTCGCCGCTGCCAGAGGCGGCGAGGGTCGCAGGGTTCGTCTGCTTCTGGCCGGAGAAGAGCGGGGACCTCGAGGTGTATGTCGAGGGCGAGCGCATCGGCCGACCTTGAGCCGTGGGTGGACGGAAGCGAAGCCCCACCACGTGGGTTCCGACGGGGTGAAGACACCGCGGACGAAGACATCGGGGACGCCGCTTCCACCCGCCCGCTATATCGGCGCGGACCGTGTGTGATGAAGGTGCTCGCCGACCGCGGCGCTCAGCGCCTGATGCTACTCACTGGTCCACGGGTGTTCGCGCTCGCGATCCTCGCTGGCTCCTTCATCACGACCGGCGCGCTGATGTCGATTCTCCTTGCGGCGGGGACGCACAACGAAGGTCTGGTCAGGCTCATCGAGGGATGTGGGTTCAGTGCGGGCTTCTTCTTCGTCGTCCTGTCAGAAGCCGTGCTCTTCACCGAGACGAATGTGGTGCTCCCGGCAGTCTTGATGGGAGATCGACGGCCGGTGCTGCGGGTCTTGAGGTTCTGGGCGCAGGCGCCAGGTGGTCGGTCGTGGTCTCCGGGGTGCTCGCCCGTTGGCTGGTCGGCATGGCGGCATTCTTCGCGACTATGGGGCGCACCATCATCGGCAAGTACATCCCCGTCCTGCTCGCGGTGACCGCCTTTGTCTCGGCAGGATTTCAGCACAGTCCCGCAAACATGGGGTTCTTCTCCCTCGAGTCCGGGTTCGGTGGTGGTGTCGACTGGGCAACTGTTTTCGCTGGGAATCTCGCGCCAGCCGGCCTGGGGAACGTCATTGGCGGCGGCGTCGCAGTCGCGGCGCTACTCAGCTGGGTCTACGCGAACTCTGACGCGCCGAAGGCGGCACGGCTCAACCCCGACACGGGTGCGCATCGGCGTGCGCCGGTCGCGTCTCACGACTCCGTCGAGCCTTGACAACTTCTTGTTGAGGGGGCGCGGCTCAGTCGGCGGCGGGACGCCTCAACGCCCTGGAGCCGTCGAGCATGCGGCGCAGTCCGCTGACCATGACGACCGTCGCCCACACCCAGGCCACGCCTCCGGCAACGCCGGGCACGATCACCCACACGCTGTGCACCACGACTGTCTCGGCTCCCTCTGCGACTCCGCCAAGAAACGACAGGGAGTGTCCGTCATCGATCTGGTGGCCGGTGCGCTCGGCGACGGACGACAAGGCGAGGAAGGCTGCGCCATTGAGGTAGTAGGCGAGCAGCACGGCGAGGAAGGGCAGCAGTGACCCGCCCCAGCCGATCGCCACGCCCACCACGGACGCGCCGTAGGTCAGGAAGTCGGCCGTGATGTCCACGAAACCGCCCGCGTCGCCCGCATCGTCCGGGTCGCGGGAACGCCGACGCCTCGCCAAGGGACCATCGAGGCCATCGGCCGCACGCGAGACAAGCCAGAGAACCAACGCGGCGGGCCACCAGTCAGCGGCCGCCGAGGCGTGCGCGCACCGTCGGGATGCACCGGTTGACTGGCGCTCCACCATGCAGCGAGCAAACCCAGCGTCATCGATACTCGGGGTTCGGGTGGTCGAAGCGTGCGCCAGCGTCCCATGCGGAGCGCTGGTTGCCATGCGCGGGGAAGCCCCCGGCTCGCTTGAGCATGGCCGCCATGTGCATGAGGTTCCACGTCATGAACGTGGTGTTGCGTTGCGTGAACTCATTTTGCGGGCCCCCGGATCCTTCGTCGAGGTACGAAGGGCCGGGACCGGCTGGACCAATCCAGCCGGCGTCGGCCTGTGGCGGAATCGTGTAGCCGAGGTGCTGCATGGAATACAAGACGTTCATGGCCACGTGCTTGACACCGTCTTCGTTTCCCGTGACGACCACCCCGGCGGCGCGCCCGTAAAACAGGTATTGTCCGGCGTCGTTGAGCTGACCCGAAAGCGAGTACAGCCGTTCGATGACGCGCGTGCATACGCTGGACTTGTCGCCAAGCCAGATGGGCGTCCCCACCACGAGGATGTCTGCGGCAAGAATGCGCTCGGCGAGTTGAGGCCACTCGTCGCGTTCCCAGCCATGTTCGGTCATGTCGGGCTGCACGCCGGTCGCGATGTCGTGGTCGGCGGCACGGATCTCATCGACCGTGACCCCGTTCGCCCGCATGATGGCGGCGCTGACGTCCAGCAGGCCCTGCGTATGGGAGAGCTCGGGGGACCGCTTGAGGGTGCAGTTGATGAACGCGGCGCGTAGCTCAGCAAAGTTGTGGCGTCGCGGCTCCACGGTCAGTCGCCCACCTTGACTCCCCGCCAGAAGGCGACGTGCCCCGCAATGTGGCTCGCCGCCGAATTCGGCTCCGGATACTCCCAGGCCACGGCCTCGCCCTCCTGACCCCCGCCCGCCACGGACCAGTACCGGGCGGTTCCCTTCCACGGGCAGACGCTATGAAGCTCCGCAGGCTCGAGCGCGTCCCACAGGACGGCGTCTGGCGGAAAGTAGTGGTTGCCTTCAACGACGACGGTGGCGGCGCTCTCGGCCAGAACGGTGCCATTCCAGGTGGCGCGCATGTGCGGTCCTCTCTCGACGGGGTTGTTCCCAGGGAACCCTTCAACGGCATGCCCTGATTCCCTTGGACGGCTGGAGCGACTCAGGGCGCCTTGCGGGCGATCACCAGTTGGAGAGGAAGGGGCAGGGAGCGCCCAGGGCCAGCCAGGCGGGCCAGCGCGTCTTCGGCGGTTGCGATGCGGTCCCGGTCGCGCCCGGGCGTGTATAGCGACATCACGGCGCGGCGTGCGGTCACTCCTCCTGCTTCGCGAGTGTGTCCGCGAAATCACGTAGCCGCGCGACGGCCGCCGCGTCCGCTTCGTCGGAGTGTGGCGCGGCGGCGCTGATCGCGACCTTGATGGACTGGTAGGTGCGCGCCTCGAGGCCGCAACGGCGACACGTCTCGAGATGTTCGGCCACCATCGCCGACCGCACCATGTCCAGTTCCCCGTCGAGGTAGTGCTGGAGGAACCGGGCGGCGCGGTGGCAGTCGGAGCGGGCGGAACGCGAGAACAGGGGAAGGGCCATCACATGCCCCCTTTCCGCGGGACGATGCCCGCGACATCGAGCCGTGCCCGCATTCGGGCGCGTGCTCGGTGTAGACGGCTCATGACAGTCCCCCTCGGTACCCCGAGCACGTCCGCCGCCTCCTGGTATGACAGGCCTTCGATGTCAACCAGGGTCACCACCGTCCGGTGCTTATCCGGCAACGCTCTCAGGGCATCGGCGACCACAGACTCGAACTCCTCGCTGATGACCAGTTCCTCTGCTGATGCAGCGGCGGGCCCGGTGTTCTCCAGGGTCCTTTCGACGGACTCCCCGTCATGGAGCAGGACGGGACGCCGCACCCGGACTCGGTTCAGGTGCGCCCTGCGCAGAATGGTCAGCAGCCAAGCCCGCGGGTGTGCCCCGTCGAAGCGGTCCGCGGCACGGAACGCTCGCACCAGGGTCTCTTGCACGAGATCCTCGGCGTCGGCCATCTGACCCGTCAGGGACAGGGCGACGCGGTACAGCACGGGGATTTCCGGCACTACCCAGCGGTCGAAGGCCACATGCTGTGCCTGCGCGCGAACCGTCGCCGCGTGGCTGTTGTCTTGCGCGAACTCCGTCACGTGGGGTAAACCCTGCCCCTCGCCGGGAGATTCCATCTCATGGGGGAATCCCAGCCGACGGCGAGGGGTTTCATGGCGATGAACGCCTTACGTCACAGCCGGCTGCGTCGTCGGCTCGGGCCGTACCTCGACGGCGAACTCGAGGCCGGGCAGGCGGGCGAGGTCGCGGTCCACCTGAGGGACTGCTGGGGTTGCAGCGGCGACGTCGAAGTGCACCACCTGATCCGGGGCGCTCTACGCCGCGCGATCGCCGACGGCACGGTCCACCTGCCGGTGATGCGGCTGGAGCGTTTCGCCGGACGTCTCGCCCACGACTAGAAGATCGACGGCGTCGCCGTATCTCCCGAATGGATTTCCCTCGCAGGGGACTTTCATGGAAGCGGCCCCCCCGTCGCCGGGTTCCCCTGGCGATCGAGCCACGTGGGCTCGCCCCACCAAGGAGGTTGTGATGACACAGCAGACATCGACGCAGGAATCGAAGCACGACATGACGCCGCGGGCAGAACTCATCCGGTTCGGCGCACGAGGCGTGATCGGAGGCGCCGTCGCGGGTGCCGTCTTTGGCGCCCTCAACATGTGGTTTGCACACAGCCAAGGAATGCCGACCGATACCCCGCTCAAGATGATCGCCACCATCGTCCAGGGTGAAAACGCCATGGCGGACGGGACGGCGAGCCCTGCGCTCGGCCTGGTGGTGCACATGGTGCTGTCGATGATGTTCGGCCTGATCCTGGCGCTACTCGTGCTGCGGATGCGCTCCGATGCTCTCAGGTCGTTGGTGGGATTGCTGTTCGGTGCGGCGCTCTATCTGGTGAACTTCCTCGTGATGGCGCCGCTTGCGTATGGTGTTTTCGAGGACGCCAACCAACCCCTGGAGTTGGCGACTCACATTGTCTTCGGTTCCGTCGCGGTGGTGTTCCTCATGGGCAGGCGAGCGACGCAGGCACGGTAAGGAGGGGTCGTGACTCCGCGCATCGGTGACCACGCGCTGATCGGCGACAACCACACCGCCGCGCTCGTGGCGCTCGACGGCTCGATCACGTGGCTCTGCCTACCCCGGTTTGACAGTCCTGCCGTCTTCGCTTCTCTCTTGGGAGACGAAGACAATGGGCACTGGACGATCGCCCCACAAGACGAGGCGGAGACGAGCAGGCGGTACCTTCCGGGGACGCTCGTGCTCGAGACGACGATGCGGACGGCGACCGGAACGGTGCGCGTCACGGACTTCATGCCGCACCGCCACGGAACCCCCACCGTTGTTCGTCTGGTCGAGGGCGTCGACGGTGCGGTGCCGATGCGGGTGTCGTTGTGCATGCGTTTTGACTATGGCCAATCCGTGCCATGGGTGCGGGAGAACGCGGAGGGGCTCGTGGCCGTTGCGGGGCCGCACACCATCGCTGTCCGCTCCCCGATCCCACTCCGGGGCGATAACCACACGAGAGCCGCTGACATGGTGGTGGGAGTGGGCGAAAGGCTCGCCTTCGTCCTGTCCTGGTCGGAGCGGGGCGGGGACCCGGTGGACCCAGGTCCTGCGGACCAACTCCTCGCGGCGACGGTGAGCCAATGGGAGTCATGGAGCGACAGGCTTCCCGTGCAAGGAGCGTGGGCGGATGCCGTTTCTCGCTCACTTATCACCCTCAAGGCACTGACCTACGAGCCGTCGGGAGCCCTGGTCGCGGCCCCCACCACCTCCCTGCCGGAGCAACTCGGGGGCGCGCGCAATTGGGACTACCGGTACACCTGGCTGCGCGACGCATCCTTCACGCTGGAGGCACTCACGGCCAACGGCTGTGTCGCCGAGGCCGTGGCGTGGCGGGACTGGCTCCTGCGTGCCGTCGCAGGGGACCCGGCGCAACTGCAGATCGTGTACGGCATCGACGGCGAACGCTGGCTGCCGGAACTGACGGTGCCGTGGCTCCCAGGTCACCGAGGGAGCGCCCCGGTGCGGATCGGCAACGGCGCTGCGGGGCAGCTCCAACTCGACGTCTATGGCGAGGTGATGTCCGCGATGCACGCGGCGAGGCAAGCGGGGATGGCTCCCGACGGTGATGCATGGACCCTGCAGCAGGAGTTGGTCGCGCACGTCGCCGCCCACTGGCGCGAGCCGGACGAGGGCATCTGGGAGGTGCGGGGCGGTCGGCGGCACTTTGTGCACTCCAAGGTCATGGCATGGGTTGCGCTTGACCGGGCGGCGCGGGCGGTCGCCGAGCACGGCCTGCCGGGGGATGCTCAGCGGTATCGGGCCCTCGCCGACGAGGTCCATGAGGATGTCTGCCGACAGGGCTACGACGAGGCTCTGGGCACGTTTGTCCAGTCGTACGGCAGCACCGCACTCGATGCTTCACTCCTGCTCCTGCCTGCGGTCGGGTTCCTGCCGGCGACCGACCCGCGGGTGGTGAGGACGGTCGATGCCATTGCCGAAGGGCTCACGGTCGATGGCTTCGTGCAGCGCTACTCCGTGCCGGACGATGGCCTCGCGGCCGACGGACTTGTGGGCGCGGAGGGCAGTTTCCTCCTGTGCACGTTCTGGCTCGTCGACGCGTTGGCCCTGCGGGGCGACCGCGAGCGCGCCACCGTGCTGTTCGAGCGCGTGGTCGCCGTCGCGAATGACGTTGGCCTGCTGGCCGAGGAGTACGACCCGGTCTCCGGCGAGATGCTCGGCAACTTTCCCCAGGCCTTCTCGCACATCGGCCTCGTCAACTCTGCGCGACTGCTCAACGACACGGCCGCAGTCAGCTCTGCGCGGAATGCGCCCCTGGGGTGAGCGCTACCCGGTAGCCGTCGGTGAACATGGCGCGCGGGACATCCACACCCACGCGGCGGTAGACCTCGCGGGGGATGCCGATGTCCGCCAGCAACAGCCGCCCGACGGCGGGGGAGTCGAGTCCCGACTTGGGCAGGGCGAGCGTCATCGTGGTGGTCGCGCGCACAAAGCGGCCCCACGCCTCGCCGGTCGTGGCGTCGACGCCGCTGGGGACGTCGAGCGCGACCACCGGCGCGCGCATGCTCTCCATCCAGGAGATGAGTTCCTCGGCGGCCCCCCGTGGCGCGCCCGTGAGGCTATAGCCAAGGACAGCGTCGACAATGAGATCTGGCTGGGTCTCACCCATGTCGTCGATGTCCACGACACGGCCGCCAGCGGCGCGTACGAGCGCGAGTTGTTGTGCGGCGGCCGCAGTGAGCCGCGTCTGATCGGTGACCACGATCGTGACCCGTCCGCCGTGGTTGAGCAGGTGGCGTGCCGCGCACATCCCGCCACCGCCGTTACCGCCGGTGCCGGCGGCGATGAGGACCGGACGGTCGGTCCACATCGTGCCCAGCTCCTGGATGCCCAGCTGTTGGATGCACAACTCGGCAAGGTTCCGTCCGGCGTTCTCCATCATCTGGAGCAGCGTCGGCCCCACCTCCTCCACAGCGACACGATCGACCTCGCGCATCTGTGCGGTCGTGACGGCGGGAACCCCCAGGCCCGTCGGGGTCGTGAAGGTGTGCGCCGTCATGTCGCCTCCGCTGGTGGGTGGGCTCGCCCCAGTATGCCCCCTACTGTGCGGAATGATTCGGGATCATTCGGTGGCATCCAGGCGTAGCACGACCGTGTCGGGCCGGAAGGCGGCCTGAGCGAACCAGAACGTGTTCAGGTGGGGGACGGCCGTGAGTCGCGCCCCTGCGAGTGGTCCCGCAACGGCGTGACCCAAGAGGTTCCAGCGCGACCCGGTCTGGTCATCCTCCGCGACTGCGGCCCCGTCCGACGACGACCCATCGCCAGAAATCGGACGGAACGTGAGCGCCTGGCCCTCCCACTCGGGCACGAAGGCTCCCGTGGCCGTCACCGGCGCGCCGTCGGCAACCTGCGGGGCATTCAGGGCCGATGCGAGGCCGGGAGAAGCGAATATGACCACCGGCTCACCGTCGACCTCAATGTGAGCTACCCCAGACTCGGTGAGATCCGCGGTGAGGACCGCTACGGGCTCCGCCGCGCCGGGGAAAGCGACAATCGGTTCCTTGGCGGGGAAGCGACCGTCGGGCTCCTCGTCGAGGAGAAACGGGTCCTTCGTGAGTTCGTCGTAGCCGACGTAGGGGTTCCTCCCGTAGTCGCGGTCGAAGCCGGTATCACGGGACAGCACCCAGCCATCCGGATTAGTTGCCCGCCAATCGGCCCAGCGCAGCATCGTCACCGGAATGAGCTCGAGTCGCTCGCCAGCGAGAACACCCGCGATTGCCGTGCGTTCGACCTGAGACCACAGTGACTCCGTTTGACGGTCGTACATCACGAGGGCCGACAGGTAGAGCCGTCCGGACGTGCCAAAGGACAGCAGCCGGTCGCCAACTTGGCGGTCGAACGCGAGCGCGGAGTTGCACAGCGGGCAGTAGGTCACCGCGACCGGACGCCCCGCCACGGTGTCGTTGACAATCTCGTGCCAATGAAGAATCTGAACAGGGTAGGCACGCTGGTCGCCGTCGAGGTCCAGGGCGATCACCGGTTCGTCGTCGGCGATCCAGTCCACGCCCCCCGCGGGCTCGAATAGCGGCGCGTCGATCGAGGGGATCCCGTCAGGGGGTGGGCCGCCGGAGATGATTCGGCCCGTGTCCACCAGCGGCGTTGGCAGCGCGGGGTCGCTTGCGTTGTCGAGGGCGGACGGAACGTCCTCGGGTGGCCCGGCCGCGACGTCCTCGAGGGCCACGGGCGCGGCGACGCCCTCAGTCGGTGTCGACTGCGGGGTCGCGGCACACCCGGCAACGCCGATGACGACGACCGCCAGGAGAGCCACACCGCGCCGCCGCATGGTCACCCTCCCGAGACCTGGACCGCCGCGTTGCGCAAACCGTCCGCGCCAAGCGCGCCCTGCACCACCCTCACCTCGCCGTCGGCGGTGATCAACGCGAACGCGGGTTGGCTGAAGACTCCATACGCACGCCACACGTCGCCGTCGGCGTCCACGACGTGCGTGATGCCGCCGGTCCCGGTGTCGGCGACAAAGTCATCCATCTCCGGCGTTTCGCCGCGACCAGGCACCCCCAGGAGGACCACGTCGGAACCCTCCGCCTCGAGTTCCGCGGCGACCTGCGCGACGGCTGGACCCTCGCCGCGGCAGATCGTGCACCACGGAGCCCAGAACCACAGAATCACGGGGCGGCCCTCGATTGTCGTCGGATCGAACGCGGCGCCTTGCAGAGTAGTCAGCGATGCGTCGAGCACCGGCGTGCGCGGCGTCGCCGAGTCGGGCGTGGCGCTCGCGGCGCAGCCGCCGAGCACCAGGGCCGCCGTCGTCGCGACAAGGAGACTGCGTAAGCGCGTCATGATGACCTCCGAATTGCGTGGGGAACCCGCGCTACCTGTCGTCGATTCCACGGGGATGAGATGACCACTGGGCCGGTCCGTGGCCGCCTGGAATTGGTCGCTACTCGTCCAGGGTTTCCACGGCACCATGACTCCCGAGACCCTGTCGGCAATGACCCTCGCCGTGTCGGCCGGAGCGATCGCCGCATTCAACCCGTGCGGCTTCGCTCTCCTGCCCACCTACCTCGCTCTGTTCATCGGTGAGCGCGGCGACAGGCGGGCCGCTGTGGGCCGCGCAGTCGTGGTCGGTGGGTCCATAACCCTGGGATTTATCGCCGTGTTCGGCGTCGCTGGCGTGGCTGTTACCGCCCTGTCGGTGGCCCTTGGGCCGTGGCTCAGCACCGTGACGCTCGTGTCGGGCGTCCTGCTGGTGGCCATTGGCGTGGCGCTCCTGTCGGGGCGCGATCTGAGCCTGCCCATTCCACGGGCGCGGCTACGTGTCGACGGAACGCCGCGCGGGATGGTGGTCTACGGGGTCGTCTATGCGACGGTGTCACTCTCGTGCACTCTTCCCGTGTTTGTCGCTGCGGTGGTTTCTGCGTTCACTGTGACGGGGTCGACCGGCGCCGGAATCCTGGCACTGCTTGGCTACGCAGTCGGGATGGGCGCGGTGATGGCCGTGCTGGCGCTGGTCGCGGCGCTGGTGGGCAACGCGGCCACGCGGAAGTCGACCGCCGTGCTCCCGCACCTTCCCCGAATCTCCGGGGCGTTCCTGCTCGTAGCCGGAGCGTACGTGGTCTGGTATGGCTGGGTCGAGTACCGCGCCTTCCAGGGCGACCTGGGCGGTAGCGGGCCCGTCGCCTGGGTGGGCGCCGCTTCGAATGCGGTCGGATCCACGGTCGCGAACCTTGGTGGAGTGCTCGTCGTGGGGCTAGCAGTCCTGGTGCTGGCGGCAGCTGGAGGCGCGACCATTCTGCGCCGCCAGCGTCGGGGTCGCCGAGTCATGAGCGAGTGAGCGCCCATCTGGCACCGGCGAGGGCCCGTATCAGCCCACGGATCAGAGGCGCGTCGAGCCTGCCCTGCACGTCCTGCAGCGCGGCGTTCCATGGGCCATCGTCGTAGGTAGGGTAGGCATGGGTCGTTCCGGCCAGGTCGCTCGTGGTGAGCTTCTTGCGGACCNNCGGCGACCTCGGGGTCGGTGAACGTGACGCGGGGCACAGAACTGGCGTCTACCGCGCGGCGCAATCCGAGGATGGCGTTGGTCGCCGCGAGCGAGCCATGAACTCCGGCCACGTGCGTGAACTGCGGATGCCCCGTCAGGTCGCCGGCCGCCCACACGCGAGGGTTGGTGGTGCGTAGCGTTCGGTCGACGCGAACGGCGGCCTTGTCGGCCAGTGCGATGCCAGCCGAGTCGAGCCCGAGCTCGTCCGTGCGAGGCGTGCGACCGACAGCGACGAGCAGCGCGTCATAGGGCACGACCGACTCGGAGCCGAGGCTCTCGAGTGTCACCGTGCCGCCGTGCCGCCGGGACCCGGTCACCCGCGTCAGCCGGTGCTCGGTGAGGATGCGGACACCGTCTGTCTCGAGCGCTCGGCGGACGATCGCGGAGGCATCGGGGTCCTCCTTGGACAGGATGCGCGCCCCGCTCTCGACCATGGTGACCTGGGCACCCAACCGTGCAAAGCCCTGGCCCAATTCGCTGCCGATCGCGCCGCCCCCCACCACCACGAGGCGGCGGGGGACCTCGGCCAGGTCCCAGATCGTGTCGCTGGTCCATGGCGCGGCTTCACGCAGCCCTGGCACGGGCGGAACGGTAGGCGATGCCCCCGTTGCCAGGAGCGCACGCCGAAAACGTAGCGTGGTGCCGTCGTCGATCGAGACCGTGCGGGGAGAGGCGAAGCGCGCCACCCCAGTCACCACCTCGACACCAGCGTCCCGCAGCGCTTCGGGGGAGTCGACAGGTGCGATGGTGTTGATGGCGTCCCGGATGTGCTCCCTGACACGGGCGAAGTCGACGGCAACGGACTTTGCATGGACGCCCAGGTGGCCCGCATTCCGCGCGTGAGCCGCGGCTGACGCGGCCGCGAGCAGCGACTTGCTGGGGACGCAACCCGTCCACAGACAGTCACCGCCGGGCTGGGACCGCTCAACCAAGACGACGCGGGCCCCCAAATGTGCTGCAGTCTTCGCGCCCACCATGCCGGCCGTGCCCCCGCCGATCACCACCAGGTCCCACTCGCGCTCAGTCGTCGGCATGCTCTCCCTCTCCTGGTGTGGTCCCCATCTGTGCTGCCTTGGGAAACCCCGCCGACGCCAAGCGCTTCCCTTCGCGCGCATCGGATCGCGATTCGCGGTATCGACGTGGCGTGAGAGCGGGTTTCGCATGCCCGGAGGCCGCCAGGGCCTTCCTGAGAGAAGGAGAAAAGATGACCACCTCGACCGAACCACGCATTCGCGTCGCAGTCGTGATCTACGAGGACGCCGCGAAGGATCTCGCACGTGCCTACCGCGGGCTCCTCACAGCAGCCGAGTTCCTCGACGCTGGAGACGACGTGACGGTCGTGTACGACGGCTCAGGTGTGGACACGCTCGCTGCGGCGTCTCATGCCGACCACAGGTTGCACGCACTCGTGGAGCAGTTGCGCCCCATCACCAAGGGCGCGTGCGCGTTTTGCGTGAAGGCGCATGGCGTCAGTGACGCCGTTGCAGCGGGAAGCTGGCCCCTTCTGGAGGAGTACAAGCACCACGCCAGCCTCCGCAACCTCATGGTCGCGGGATACCAGATACTGTCCTTCTGATCCCGACGCCGCACCGGCATGGTGGTCACGGTCCGGCGGAGCACTGCGGCCCACCGCGGTCCCGCCGCGCCGTCGGCCGTCTCGGGACCATTGTCCCCATCGCCGATGCCGCGCACGACGCGACACTGCGAAAAGGCTCGCGGGAGGTCGACGATGGCAGACGTGGGTGCATGACTGCGACGTCGTCGGACATGACGGCGGCTGGGGAGACCCCTGGGTGGCGGGGCCGTGCCCCGCCACCTGGCGAGCGGTTCGACGCCGTGATAGTCGGGGCTGGCGCCGCAGGGCGGCTCTCGGCGGCCGGACGTGGCTGCTGGCGACGGACCGCCGAACTCGCCCCCTACTCCTATCGCCGCATGAGCGGGCCGGAGCTGTCCGCGGCCATCACCCGGCTGACGCACGCACGCTCGGGCTACCGCCACGTGCACGGTTCCGTGCGCGCCCGGGCGCGTGCCGTCACCCCGCGATCGCGGCAAGCTGGCGATCGAGTTCGCGAGCGAGTTCTTCCCCTTCAGGCACCACGTAGGGGTCGGTGATCACGGTGACGCCGAGCCTTCCGGCGTAGGACAGCGCGGNNTGCACCGAGTCTGAGGGTCCGCGCAGGTTGGTGAGGAACGTGTTGACGAGTCTCTGCCGGTTGACGAACCACCCGAACGCGCCGACGGCGGCCGCACCGCGAAAGAGCGGTCCGACGAGCGCCAAGGAGGACCCGGGTGCCGACTTCCTGGCCGTGGTCTCGGCGGCCACTCTGGCCAAGCGGGCACTCGCGTCGCCGCGTAGGTCCACGCGCACCGGCATGACGCCGACCTGGTTGCCGCGGTCCGCACTGCTCGTGGACCGCCGTGCCGAGATCGGGACGGAGACTACCTGGGAGTCCGGGCGCTCCCCATGAGTATGAAGCAGGTGCTCCACAGCTCCGGCTACGGCAACAAGGAGGCAGTCATTGACGGTTGCGCCTTGGGACTTCGCTGTGGTGCGCACCGTCGCCAGGTCGACTTCCGCGAGCACGTGGTGCATGACCAGCACCAGGGCGACAGCCCACGTTCTTGCCGCCGCGGGCTCGCTGCCCTCTTCCGACTCGCGTGCCACGACGATGGCCCGCCAGAGCGGACGGTCGGGGGGAAGCGGGCGAGCCACCTCCTCTGCGGCGATGGTCGCGAGCCCGGCNNCGGCGTCGTCGCGGGCCAGCAACGCGCCGGCGTTCATCGGCACCGGGCCCACATCCGTGGCGAGTTGGGTGAGGTCCGTCGGACTGATGCGGTCGACTCTGGCCACCATGGAACGAGCCTCGCACCGGCGCGGCCGCCGTAGCCGTGACCGTGGTCGCGCCGGCTACGGCGCGGGTTCAGTGCAGGTACTCGTGCGGCAGTGGAGCGGCGAGGATGCTGCACACACGGGAGTCGGCGCAGTCGGCCGGGTCCAAGGCGTTGCCGCGGACGATGAGGTGTTCCAGCTCCGCTTCGAGAGCAGCAAGTTCGGCCTGGCGCGCGCGGACAGTGGCAAGCTTGCTGCCAAGCAGGGCGATCACGTGGTGACACGGCACATCGCCGCCGTCTCGCACTTCGATCACGCTGCCGATCTCGGCGAGGGTGAGACCTGCGGACTGCGCGCTCCGGATGAACAGCGCGCGGGACACGCTCGCATCGTCGTAGTCGCGGTAGCCGTTCGCGGCCCGTTGCGGCTCGGGCAGCAGGCCTTCGCGTTCGTAGAACCTGATGGTCTGACTCGTCACGCCGACGGCGTCGGCAAGTTCCCCTATCAACATCGTCACAGGCTACCGCTTGACCTTGCAGTGCGCTATAAGGTCTACGGTCGCCATATGGAGATCACCTTGCAGTACTTCGACGGTTGCCCCAACTGGAGGATCGCCGACGAACGTCTCGCCGTCCTCGCGGCGGCGCGCCCCGACCTTCGCATCAGCCATCAGAAGGTCGAGACCGTCGAGGAGGCCGAGCGCGTGGGTTTTCACGGATCGCCGACCGTCCTGGTCGACGGAACCGACCCTTTCGCGCACGCGGAGGAAAGCGTCGGGCTGGCGTGCCGCATCTACCAGACGCCACAAGGCCCGGCCGGTGCCCCGACCCTTGAGCAGTTGCGCCAGGCAGTGGACCACGCATGACAACGTATGACCTGATCGTGATCGGCGCCGGAATGGCTGGCATCGGCGCCGCCAACAAGTGTGCCTCTCAGGGGTGGAGCGTCGCGATCGTCGACGAGCTGCCCTATGGGGGAACCTGCGCGCTACGGGGATGCGACCCAAAGAAGATCCTCCGGCGGGGTGCGGAGATCATCGATAGCGCACGGTTGATGCAGGGCAAGGGGATCGACCCCCAAGGCCTTACGATCAACTGGAGCGATCTCATGGGTCACAAGCACGGATTCGTTGACTCCATGCCGCAGAGTGTGGAGGCCGGCCTCGCGGGCAATGGCGTGGACACTCTGCACGGTTCCGCGAGGTTCACGGGCCGCCACCGGCTCGACATCGACGGCGTGTCCCACGAGGCGGCACACTTTCTGATTGCCAGCGGTGCCCGCCCACGTCCGTTGGACTTCCCCGGTCACGACCACCTGGTCGACAGCACACAGTTCTTGGACCTCAAGGAACTTCCGCGGCGCATCTTGTTCGTCGGCGGCGGGTTCGTCTCCTTCGAGTTCGCCCACATCGCCGCACGTGCCGGTAGCGCTACCACGATTGTCGATCGTGGTGCGCGCCCGCTGAAGGGATTTGACCCCGATCTGGTGGAGTTGCTTGTCGCGCGCGGCGCGTCCGCAGGGGTCGATGTCCGACGCGCCACGACCATCGCGGGCGTCACCAAGACCGCGGCCGGCTTCCAGGTCAGCGTCGAACGATCCGGCACACCCGAGACGATCGAGTGCGACCTCGTCGTCCATGGCGCGGGCCGCACGCCGGATCTCACCAGGCTCGATCTGGACGCCGCGGGAGTCGCATGGGACGACCACGGCGTGACCGTGGCGGGTCACCTGCAAAGCACCAGCAACTCGGCGGTCTACGCGGCTGGCGATGCGGCGAACACCGCGGGAATGCCGCTCACGCCGGTCGCAGTCTTTGAGGGCAAGGTCGCCGCCTCCAACATGCTGAACGGCGCCGCCACCGTTCCGGACTACACCGGTGTCCCCACGGCCGTGTTCACCATCCCCGAGCTCGTTCGGGTGGGCCTGCTTGAACGGGAGGCTCGCGAACAGGGTCTGGACATCGACGTGCGTTACCGAGACACCAGCGGTTGGTACGCCAACTACCGCATCGGCGAAACCACCGCAGCCAGCAAGATCCTCGTCGACCGGTCTACCGACCTCATCGTTGGCGCGCACCTCTTGGGGCCCGAGTACGGCGAACTGATCAACACCATCGCGATGGCGATGAAGTGGGGCCTCACCACCAGGCAGATGAAGTCCGCGTCCGCCGCATACCCGTCTGTCGGCTCAGACCTGGGCTCCATGCTGTGACGCACGTGCGTCTTCACGGTCGCGTAGCTGACCACCAGGTC
>DGBM01000307.1:0-2136 GCA_002384765.1 Demequinaceae bacterium UBA4004 | reverse complement strand
CCCGCCTCCAAAGTCCCGCCCCACACCGCGACCCGCTCGCGCATGCCGAGCAGGCCGTGACCGGGGGAGGTCTCGCCGGGGGCTGAGGCACGGGTATCGGGCGTGGCATCGTCGGCCGGACCATCGTCGAGGATCTCAATATGGACTGCGCCAGGCTCGTACCGAATGGTCACGGTGGCGTGCGTCCTTCCCGCGTGCTTGGCCGCGTTCGTCAGGGCCTCCTGGGTGAGGCGGTACGCGGTCATCTCGAGCGCTGACGGCACGCCTTGCGGGGTCCCGACGCTGCGCACCTCGACCGGGAGCCCGGCCTCGGTGAGTTCCGCGGCCAGACCGCCCACGTCGCGCAGGCCTGGGGCCGGGTGATAGCTGCCGTCGGATTCGTGCATCGCTCCCAAGATGCGCCGGATCTCGGTCAACGCCGTGCGGCTGGTGCCCGACACCGCGACCAGTGCCGCGTTGGTGAGCAGCTCGCCGGGGGGAAGGTCGCCGGGGGGAAGGTCGCCGGGCCGCACGATGGCAACGACGCGAGCACCAGCACCGCCAGCGGGCGCGGCGCCTCATCACAGAGGGCACGACGCCGACGCCGATCAGCACAAAGACGGTCGAGTCGACCATGCGGTCGTCCGCCTCGGCAGCGCCGGAGATGACGGCGCCGGCGAAGAGCCCGAGGGCGATCAGAGCGTCCAGCGCCTCGGGCGGCCGGCGTCGATCGCGCGCGTCCGCGCCCACGCCCGCTTCACCCGCCGATTCATGGTTCCCACGGTAGGCACCCGTAGCCGCGCGGGCATCCGCCTTCAGGCTGATCGAGTGGTACGCCCCAAGGTTGACACCGACGTGTTTCCGGTGACTTGAGGTGGTGCACAAGTCCACTCTGCGGCCGGATGCCACGGACCCGTCCCCGCCGACCAGACCCGCCGACCAGACTCGCCGACCAGACCCGCCGACCGGCCGACATGGTGACGACCACAACTCCCGGTTCCGTGATCGTTCAGATCACCCGACCCGGCACACAGGTGGTCTACCTCGAAAGCGCGGTTCCCACCGCTGCCCGCGACCTCGACGCGAGGCTCGCCCTGACCGCTTCGGACATCACCGTCACCGGACCCGACGAGCAAGCCGCCACGGTCACTCCGTACACGCTCGACGTGCGCTACGACGCCCCAGGCGGTGGTCCCGGCGTGGGTCGGTCAGGCCTTCGCCAAGTTTGACGCGGAGCGGACCGGCAAATACGTCGTGTCCACGGACGTGACCCTCGCCGATTCCACCGCGCGAATCGCTGTGGGGGACGATCTCGCCCCCGACGTGCTGCGCACCATGCTGCTACCCGCCCTGACCGGCATCCTCTCCCTCGCGGGCCGATGACTTCGTGGGAATCCGACGTGGCGTTCGTGCTGTTGGGCGCCGCGGGCGTCGTGGCAGGGATTCTCAGCAGGACCCGCTGGTCGGCACTGCTCGCGCCGGTGCCGTCGCGGCCCTGCTGCTCGTGGCGCCGGTTCTGCTCTTCCTCGACGGCGGGCCCGGGGGCACCGCGACCGGCTCGATGCGTGTCGCCGGAAAGCCTCTCGAGAAGGACTTCGTGGTGGCCACGTGGGACCAGCGGGGAACGGGGGCATCGGCCCACGCTCTGGAGCCGACCACCACCTTGACCCTTGACCAGATGGTCGCCGACACGATCGAGGTGACGGAGTATCTGCGTGATCGCTTCGACGAGCAGGCCATCTGCGTGGTGGGCAGTTCGTGGGGCACCTTGGGGGTCCTTGCGGTCCAGCAGCAACCTGGCCTGTACCACGCCTACATCGGCACTGGCCAGCTGGTGGACCAGTTCGAAACCGACAAGCTTATGTACGCCGAGTCGCTGGCATACGCGGAACGTGTCGGGGATGAGGCTGTTGCGAATCGCCTGCGGGAGATTGGCGAGCCGCCCTACGATGACACGCCCGCCTACACCCAGGCCCTGGCGGCCAATCCCGAGTGGGTCGACTACCCCCGCGGGGAGGACTACGACATCCGCGCCGAGTACCTCCGGGACGTTGTCCTCCACCAGTAAGCGGTGTGCCCGTCTCACGGTGGTGAGGGTGGTGAGCCATCCCACCGTGAGACGGCGTGCTGCCCCGACGCTGGACGTAATCCATGAGC
>DGBM01000168.1 GCA_002384765.1 Demequinaceae bacterium UBA4004 | reverse complement strand
GATCCGTGCGACCAGGCGAGCGGATGAGCCGGACACGGTGTACTTCGAACTCGACGCGGTGCAGGTAAAGTACGTCCTCCATCTCATCCGCGACGTGTGGCCGGAGCGGCATCGGACGCGCTATCCGGTGGGCCGTCGGCCCAACTACAAGCTGCTCGCCGACTACATCCTCATCACGCTCGGCACCTCCAAGAGGACCGCGGAGCCGATTGCGATCCGGTTCCAGGACGTGCGGTTCGAGGCGGTGGAGCAGCCGGACGGAAGCCTGACGATGGAGGCACTCGTCTGGGTGGGCGGGACGATGGTTCGCACGAAGTCCCGCGGTCTGTTCCGTCAGGACTCGCCCAAGGCGGAGCGGCAGAAGCGTTGGGTTCGCGTTCCGAAGTTCGCAGCCAAGGTTCTGAGTGAACTCGTGGCGAGCCACGTTCCCGATCCCGAACGGAATCCAGACGACGTCCTGTTCACTACCGAGCGCGGCCGTCCGCGCGATCCCAGCGCGGTCGGCGAACTGTTGCGGATGTTCCGCCGCGAGTTCGAGCCGGAGCTGCTGGCTATCGGGGTCGATGCCGAGCACCTCACCTTCCGTAGCCTCCGCAAGGCCGTCGCTGCGGCGGTATCGGACACGGCCGGCGTCGAGGTCGCACGCGATCTGCTCGGGCACAGTGACGCGGCGATCACCGAGGGGCACTACGCGAAGCGCCCTGATCTCATCGTCGAAGTCGCGGCCGATGCGCTCGACGAGGTGTTCGCGGGCATCGACGCATGAACTGCCGCGAAGAGGGAGAACTGATGATGCACAGATACGCTTCGCTGACTGTGCAGGTGGAGGTAGGATGTGAGCATGACCCCGGCACCCTTGACGATCGACCCCGAGGACGTGCGCGCCAGCGCGCGGGAGACTTCGGAGCTCCCCGCCTGGTTGGAGAAGGTGGCGGAGTACGTCCAGCGCGCGGCCTCCGAGGGCGAGACCGTCACGTTGACGGCGAAGCAGCGGATGCTCACCCCGGAGCAGGTCGCATCGCTGACCGGGGTGTCGCGCTCCACTATCTCTCGCAAGATCAAGGCGGGGGAGATTCACGCCGTCAAGGTCGGCAACCGCAACCGCATCCCCTACGAGGAATACCAGCGGTGGTGGGACCAGGCGATGGGCGACGTGATCGAGCTGGTGCGCGATGACCTCCGGGAAGACCTTTTCGGCACCCGGTGACGTGACCTTCGTCTTCCTCGATGCGAATGTCGTAGCCAAGCCCGTCACACGCACCCTGTTGATGGTCGGCGCGAGCCGCAGCGGGTTCGTCGTGGGATGGAGCGCGACCGCCGAGGCGGAGGCTGCCCGCCACATGCGCCCGAACGCGACCCGGCCCGTGGACTTGCGGCGGCGCTACGGCGGCGAGTTGACCCCTACCGGGAACGTGGCGAGGCGGTTCGAGGCCACGGACGCCAAGGACCGCCAACTCCTTGCCGACGCGGAAGCGGCCGGGGCGCGATTCATCGTCACCGAGGATGTGGACGACTACGGGCTGGCCGATCTTGCCAGCGTCGGCATCTCGGCGGTGAACCCCGACCTGTTCCTTGCGGAGCGTCTGACGCGCGCGGCGTACACCTTTGTCATCCGGCGATTCGTGGAACTCCAGGTGAGTCCACCGACGACGCCCGCGCAGTTCCATGCCGCCATCGCCAAGAACCACCCGCGCCTATTCGCCACACACGCTGACCTCTACGAGGTCGAGCCCGAGCGCGGCATCCACGGCGAGCCGGAGGTGATCTTCCGCGGCACGCGCTGCCTGCGCTGCGAGCGGATCGTCGCGGATCCGGCCACGGTCATCGACGGGCTCGGCCCGGAGTGCCGCTGAGCTACAGCCGCGGGGCGTTGCCCGACAGCGTGGCCGCGGGCGTCGCGGCGACGAAGGCGGGGGAGTCGTCTTCCCGTGCCGTGCCCTCTCGCGAGCCCAGGTTCGGCTCGTAGGTGCGCACGGTCTCGACGGTCAGCTCGGTGCAGCTTGTCTGGACGCCGGGTGCGTTCAGGCCGTCGGAGGCCGGGGGTTCCGGCATCTGGATGTCGTGGGCTCCGGTGACGATCCGCGCTGTCCCGCTGCACAGCAGTTCGTGTGGGCCTGAGCTGGTGGCGCTCGTGATCGGGCCAGGCACAGCCCCGACATCGCGGCCGAAGGTGGCGGCGCGAGCGGCGACCAGGAGCGAGCCAGAGCGGACGCCTGCCTCGACGATGACGCTCGTGTCCGAGAGTGCGGCGAGTAGCCGTGCGCGCTGCACGAAGCGCAGCCTGGTCGGCGCGCATCCGGGCGGGATCTCGCTGAGCAGAGCGCCGTTCGCGGCGATGCGCTCGAACAGCTGCTGATTGCCCGCCGGGTAGGGCCTGTCCAGGCCGCCAGCGAGGACGGCGATGGTCTTACCGCCCGCGTTGAGCGCGCCCCGGTGGGCGGCGGCCTCGACGCCGTAGGCGCCTCCACCGACGACGATGCCGCCGCGCTCAGCGGCTCCGGTCGCAAGCTCGGCGGCGACGAACTCGCCGTAGCTCGACGCGGCGCGAGATCCCGTGAGCGTGACGAGCCGCTGGACGGGGGTTCGGAGGGTGTCGACCTCACCGAGCACCCACAGCGCCAGCGGCGGGGTGACGCCGCCGATGGCGAAGCCCTCGGGCCACTCGGGATCGCCGGGGATCGAGACGTGCAGGCGGTGACGCTGGGTTGCGTCGATGACCTGCTGGAACGCCTGGGGCCTGAGCCGGGGAGCGGCGAGGTCTCGCCAGAGCGCGGCAGCCTCCGTATCGACGCCGGGGACAGGCTCGGTCGAGGTGAGGAGGCGAAGTGTCTCCTGGGCCCCGACCGCGGCTATCACCGCGGCGGTGGTGGCCTCGCCCGGCTCGAAGGCGATGGCGAGCGCGATCCTGGCGCTCCGCTCATTGGTGGTGAGCGATTCGATCGTCTCCATGTTCGCGTCCTCTCCGCTGTCCAGGCACCTGGCCTCACGAGAGAGGTGCACCCGTGGTGCCGCCCGGAGGCGGCTCGGCAGTGGCGGCTACAGGGACGGCGTACTGCTCGGGGGTTGTCGCGTCGGATCGCTGGAGTCGAACGGTTCGACCGTCACCGTGACGGCTCCCTCCCGCGACCCCAGGTTCGGCTGGTAGCCGCGCACAGCCTCGATGGTTAGCTCGACGCGCTCTGACTCGAGTGAGTCAGGCTCGGGGCGGGGCTCGTCCTGCATCGCGGCGAGCTGGGACTCGACGCGGGCGAGGTCTTCCTCGGCGTCGGCGAGGGTCTGTGCGTGGCGGAAGGGCTGGCCGAGGCGCTGCTGGGTGTCGGCGACGGTCTGCTCGGCTTCTTCCAGGTCTTCGCGGGCCTGGTCGAGAAGGGAGGGGATGCCGCTGACGCGGTTCTCGATGCGCTGCACGAGCCCGAGCCCGGCTTCAAGGAATGACTCCTTCGGCAGCGTGAATCCCGAGCGGGGCACCTCGGGCAGGGAGAGGGTCACATCGAGGGCGGCGAGCCCGGAGCGGGCCTCGACGTGGATGTCGAAGCCTGAGATGCGGCCGATGATCCCGAAGTCCTTGTGCCCGTACCGCGGCAGCCACTTCAGCCCGGAGTCGCCCATCCATGCGGCGAGGGCGTGGGCGGCTTCGGAGCGGGAGTCGTAGTCGCGCGCGCCGAGCGTGATGCGGAACCTGTCGCCGCTCGTGTCGATCATCCGCGGGGCAGCGGCTTCCAGCCCGCGAATGTCCGCGGCGGCGCGCTCGGCGGCTGACCGGGCGCGGTTTCCGGTGTGGACGAGCATGTCCTCGTTGCGCTCGTGCGCGCGCTGGAGGCGGCGGAGCCGGTTCACCTCGTTGAGGATGACGGAGTGCTCCAGCAGGAGCGGATTGCCGGAGGCGATTGCCTTGGCCTCTGCTGCGGACAACGCGGAGGTGTCGATCTCCTCGATCTCTCGGGCGTTGATCTTGCCGCGCAGGAGCTGCGCGAACGACGCGGCCTTCCGCTCGACGGTCTGCCACATGTAGGAGTCGAAGGAACGCTCGGTGACGTAGCGGACGATCGCCACTTCCTCGTTCTGGTTGCCCTGCCGCATGATGCGACCGTCGCGCTGCGCGATGTCGGAGGGCCGCCACGGGCAGTCCAGATGGTGCAGCGCGATGGCGC
The DNA here is from genome assembly GCA_002384765.1 of Demequinaceae bacterium UBA4004. The sequence goes on along the minus strand of DGBM01000168.1, from coordinate 163 downwards.
GGGCCTGGACGTTCGTGCCGACACCCATCTTCTCCGTCGATCCGAGGAGCACGGCGACGTGGCCGGCACGGGCTGCGGCGAACAGGCGGGCCTTCTCCACGTCGGTCTTCGCCTCGTGCATGTATCTGACCTGCTCGGCGGGGATGCCGCGCTGCACGAGCTG
>DGBM01000005.1 GCA_002384765.1 Demequinaceae bacterium UBA4004 | reverse complement strand
GGACGACCTGCCCGTGCCCGACTCCTGGGGCTCGCTTCGCCTACGGATGGCCAGCCGAGCCGACGGGGCCTGGTACTCCCTTTCGGGTGGAGGTTCACCGGATGGAACGCTGGGTCCCATGAAGCCGTACGGTACGAACATCGTTACGTTCCGCGTGTTGCTTGCTGGCTACGAGCAGGCGGTGAATCGGTTCGGCCAGGTATCTCGCAGCCGCGACCCATTGCAGGTTTTCGCGCCGCTCTTCGAGGCCTTGAACTGGGCGGTGGCACTCGACGACCAGGCACGCGAGCACTACGCCCCGGAGGGTGAGCCCCTCGACTGGGGGTGGCGTAGTCGCGTTTCTGGCGGCGAATTCGTCAGCGCCGTCCGCTGCGCGAGGAATCGAGTACACCACCAATGGGCCGATGCCCTCACGCTCTCCGAGGGATTCAGCGCCCCGCTTGTCGCTCCGATCGTCGCGCACGAGTGGCGTTGGCGTTGTCTGGCGGATCTGCCCCAGTCCGACCCCGTGAAGGGCCGCGCTCCCGCGAAGGTGCTTGAGGCCGAGTCAGCCTATGAGCGACTCCTCGCCGGCCTCCCTGCACGGGTGGTCCTGGGTGAGTTGCGGGCTCCGTTCCGTCAGCTCGCCGACCTCCTCGAGCCGCCCCGGCCCGGCCGGGACTCTTGACGCGAAACATCTGGAGTCGTTGCTATCGGCCGAATCCTCTGCCCATGCCTTCGGCAGCGTCGTCCGCGGAGCCATGGGTCACGCAACAGATGCAGGGAGGCGCGACGCACGACGATCGGTCGCCAGGTCCGTACGGTGTCCCGACGAGGCCGGCGTCGCGCGGGAGCCTCTGAAGTCAGACTGAACCGGGAGAATGGGCTCATGCCTTCTCCGACGACGGCCGAGCTTCCGTACAAGATCATCAAGCTTGCGACTGACCTGTTTGCGCGCGAGACGGGCTTTAGCGGTCCGGAACTCCACGAGCTGTTCGCCGAGTACACCGACGCGCTCGGGCCTTATCAAGGCTGGGGCGGCGGCAGTCCATCTCGGTGGCAGATCTTTCAAGATGGCCTCAAGTCGATGCCTCTTGAGCAACAAAAGGCATTCCTGTTCGAACTATGCGAGTACGAGGGCAGGGTCGCACACGGAATGCCTACTGACGAGGAACTTGCGAAGTTACGCTCTCTGCTCCTGTCGGAGGGAGCCCCTGGCGCTGATGCTGCAAGTGCAGCCTTGGTGCGGTTGGAGAACTGGCAGGCCGTCACCAAGTCCTGGAATGCTGCATTGAACAAGGTGACCACCGATCCTGACGGAGCGATCACCGCCACGCGAACAACTCTTGAGAGCGTCTGTAAGCACATCTGTGACGAGCGCGCTGTGGACTATGACGACAGTTGGGACCTCTCCAGGCTCTACAAGACTGCGTCGGCCGCCATGGAGATATCTCCTGATCAGCACACCGAGCAGATCATCAAGCAGATACTCAGCGGTGCGGCGACACTCGTAGGCGGTTTGGCAGCCATGCGTAACGCACTCAGCGACGCGCACGGGCGGGGAAAGCGTTCGGTCGGCCCGGCACCACGACACGCCAAGTTGGCCGTCAACACGGGGTTCGCAATCGCCGGATTCCTTATCGACACCCACGTGGAGAAGCCGGATCGCACCAACCATGAACGGGGGTCTCGATAGAGGATCCGGCTGCGGGATGCCGAGTCGCAGCACCCGTTCGCCGGACACTCGGGCAGCACACGGAGCGCGTCACGCGCGAGCGAGCTCAGTCGACGCTCAGGCTCTTGAGGTATGCGGCGTGATCAGATAGCTCACGTTGACGGTCTTCAATCTTCAGGCGGTCAAGGCGCGTGCTCGCCTGGACTGCATTTCCAGGACCGCCGTCGCCTGAACCTGGTCGAACCCAAACCGGTCCCGAAGGGCAGCCGAAGCGGACTCCGGATCTTCCGCCTGCAAGAGAACCTCGAGGACCGTGTGCGGCTCTGTCATCGCCCGCGTCAAGCCGTCGTAGATGCGGAGTTGCTCCTCGGTCTGCCTGATTTCCTCAGCGAGTGACAGTTCGTTGTCGCGGGGCTGCATGACCTCACCCTCCCAGGCCCGCCGCATCAACGCACTGATCTGGTAGCCGCGGACAGGGCAACCTCGGAAGTGCCGAGAAGCGTGCATCCCACCTCGAGGCGTTGCCACCGTTCTGCAAACCCCTGAGCGTCACTCTTCAGCGTTCAAGGACGGACGGTCCGACTGTGCCGAGCGGTATGCGCGTGCGACCGTGGACGAGGTGGCGGCCAACTGCGGACGAGACGGCAACCAGACGGTCTGGATGCCGAGTCGCTCGTTCATCGCAGCGAGCTGGTACTCGTCACTCAGGTCCGCGGCCCTTCGTACGCCGCGGACAATGGCCGTCGCGCCGCGGCGCAGGCAGAAGGTGGCAGTCAGGCCGGCCCAGGTGTCCACCTCGACATTTCCCCAGGCCGCCGGCATGGCCTCGCGCACGCATACGGCCCTGGCCTCAGCCTCGGCGGTTGGTCGCTTGTCGTCGTTCACCGCCAGCAACACGATTACCTGGTCGAACATCACCCGCGCACGGGCCACTACGTCGCGGTGCCCCGGTGTTAACGGATCGAACGTACCGGGATAGACCGCCAACGAACCGTATACCGGCACCACTCCACGATCCAACGTGAACGTCACTGCAACTCCAACCACATGGCCACGATTGTCCCAGCCGTACACATGCCACCGAGCCGACGCTTTGCGATGTCGTCACCGCCGACATCCTGATCAGCCGCATTCCGCGCCACCCGAGGAGCCTGGTAGATGGAACCGCGCACGGCGACGCACGCGCAGCAGGGCGTCAGGACTGGACGTCGTCTCCTGGCTGATGGCCGATGCGCTTGAGCAACTGCGCGCTGAGCACGACGTCGTGCGGTAACCGCCCCAGCTCCAGAGCGTCCGCGTCAACTCCCTGACGCCGGAGAACCTCAGCAAGCGAGGCCAAGTGGTCTGCCTCCATGTCCTTCTGCGAGCGTCCACCGAATTGAATCGCCCCGGGCCGACGACCATGCGCGCCGTGTCCGCGATCTCCTCGACCGATGTCAATGTCCAGATGCTTGGTCGGACCGACGAACTCCAGCCTCGGTCAACCAGGAGCAGCACACGGTCGCCGTTGGTGAGGACGGCCTCGTGGCGCGCCGACACCGACATCTGCCGAGGGTCAGCGACAGTGTCATCGACCTCGACGAAGGTCACCAAGCGAGCCACGTGCACCACGGGACCATCATGCCCTTCGACTCCGTAACGCCCGAGCGTCCGCAGACCGATCGGCACGCGGAGGCAGACCAACGGTTCGGGCCGACGCTGATGGCGCGCATCGGTGAACACCCCGGGACCCGACCCCGCTGCCACTGGGATCGGCAGCATCGACAAGTGGTCTAGACGCGGCTATGGTTGACACATGTGCCGGGATTGCCCGACCCGCAAGGACAGGGTCAGGGGAGCACTCCACGAGCTTGTCGCCGACCTGCTGCTCCCCTTCGTCTTGTACGCAATTCCCATCGCCCTGCTGATATTCGCTGGCTTTTTGGACCTGCACGACTTGACTGCTGTGGTGAATCGCTAGCGGCGAGCCTTGACGGAGGGCTCATGATGTGGTCTAGTCAGGGAAAGTCAGCCCGGTTCGAGCAAAGGAGTACCAATGAAGCGACTTGCTATCGCCGCAGTTGCGACGCTCGCACTCGTTGGCGCGGCTGCGCCGGCTGCAAGCGCAGCGCCTGGATCGAGTCCCTGTCACGTTGCAACTTGCTGAATTTCGAGAAGGGGTTCGCCTGCCAATAAGGGTGGGCGAACCCCTTCTTGTTTGTGCTCGCGAAGCGGAGAAGAATTCCGCGGCACGCGTTACACGTGTTTCACTGGCTGATTTCCTCGGGCCGTGCTCCCCACCGTTTCTGCAGTCGTTGCTCGTGCCCCTCAAGACCCTGCGCCGATGTCAACGGCAGTCGAAAACTGACCCCTGGCGGCGACTGAAAACTGGGGTAAATTCTCAACCAGGGCGGATTCGACTCTGGGTCGCAACACCAGATTCAGGATGACGCTAGCGAATCTGTGACGACCGGGCAGGAGTGGCCCACTCGAGTGTCTTTCTGGGGCGGGTGTTGAGGCGCTCCTCGACCCTGGGGTCTGCTGCACGAACGGATGACAGGTTGACCGGACAGCCTGGGGCGCCGTCCACTCAGCCATCCCGCTGTGGCACGGTTCCCGACATGAATTCTCCGTGCCCCAGGGGCTGGGGGTTGCCCGATCCGCTTATCAGGACTGCTGAATGGTTATGTGGCCTCGGTCGACACTCAGGACCGGAGGTTGGGCGGCATCTCCGGTGAACTCGATCCACTGACCGTAGTGTGTTCGTTTGTGCCGCATCGCACCCCGCACGATGGCGTCATCGGCGGCACCAGTGAGCAGTAACCCCCACGATCCAACGATCCTCGCTCCGATCGGCCAGGGCAGGGCGCGGTGCGGGGGAAAGGTCCCCCTTGTCGCCCTAGCGGGGAGCGTCAAGGTGCCCTCGGGCAGTGCGACAGACGCTGGCTCAGGTCCCCACCCGAATAGCCAGAGCCCCGGGACATCGAAGTCGACGTCGACCTCCAGGTGACCAGAGTCCTCGATGACTTGACGAAACTCGAATTGGTCCTCGGGCCCCAGCTCTCGATGAACTCCCCATGGCTCGACGTTCACGTGTATCGAGTGGTTCAAGATTAGGCGGATGGCGGCCTCAACTCTGGGCATCCTTCGGGCTACGAGATCCGCTGCCTGGTTCGGCAATACACGGACCCGTTCTTCTCCAGCCACACGTTCACATCCACGTAGGGGTGGTTCAACGGTGCAGGAAAGGCCAGGACGGGGGAACGTCCGCCAGAGTACGAGGAAACGTTCCAGGGCCCTTCCGGATGACTGCCAAAGACGTCGGTGACGACAGAGTCCATGAGGCCGTAGCCGGTGAACCATTGGCCCACATCGACAGCCACGATCTTGAACGAGATGGTTTGGGAACTATACGAGTACTGGACGCCAGAGAATACGATGGAGTCTCCGCACGAAGGGTACGACGGAGGATCGTACGCCGGGCTGATTGGTTTAGCGTTGGCCACAGCCGGATTCACGATCAGCCCCAGCGTGGCGCACAGCATCGCAATAACACGTGTCAACGACTTCATGGCGGTCTCCATTCGGTATACTTGCGGCGCCGTGAGCATACGGGCCAAAAGACGTGTCGGAGTTACTCTCGCGCTACATCTTCGCGCAATGCATCTACATGCAAGTACCGTTCCCGCGCTCGAGGCGTATGCCGGTCGTAGCTAGAGAAGTAACGCGCGTCCAGATTGACCCGCCGATGGTCACGTGCTGTAACAAACATGCCCGCAAGGTGATCGGTGCCACAGCGGGATCGGCATCCGGGCACCCCACATCGCCGAGGTGACGCGGCTAGCAGCACCCACGGGGTGAGAAAGCCAGATTTGTCAGCAACGCGACGTGAGCGCAGTCAGCCGGGTCAGCCGGGAACAGTCCCGCAGGACGTCGCGCTTTCGTGCACCGCGCGGGTGGGCGCGGTGCGGGTGTCCTCAGATGCGCTGCTGGTCGGGCCGTCCGTGGTGCGGTCCAGCAGACCTGTGCGGATGTCTGCGACGACGCGCTCGGCGGCTTCCAGTGCGCCCTCGACGTGACCGGGGTAGGCGGTCGCGGTCTCGGTCGCGGCCCAGTGCAGTCGCCCGTCGAGGCCCGGCTGCTGGTAGTTGGGGTGACCAAAGAGGCCGTAGTCGATGGGTGCCGGGCCGGTTGCCCCGGAGTCCGCGACTCTCGGAGCAGGGCTCGTCCACTGCTCGGTGCTCCAGTTCGCGACCGTGATGTGCAGCGGGTCGGACGCTTGCGGACCGAACATTCGGGTGAGCTGATCACGCACGGCTCGGTCCGCGTCGGCGTCGATGAGTGCAGCGGGGGCAAACCCGAACAGGGCGGCTGGGTGCCCCTCGGGGCCAGACATGTCGTGGATCTCCTGCATCGGCCCGCGTCGACTCGCTGCGGCCCCCGCGAGGCCGTCACGTCGCCAGAACGGCTCGTCGTAGACCGCGACGATCTTCACCACCTGGCCCATCCATACCGGCGTTGCAGCAGCCAGCCGGCTCAGCTCGGGCGGCAGCTCGGCTGGGAGTTCGATGGTGTCGACGGCGATCGCAGGGGGGACGGCGAGGACCACGTGAGGTGCCCGCCAGGTGCGTCCGCGGGCCGTGACGTCCACGGTGGGCGCCTGGCTCGGGGTGATCGACGCCGCAACCAGCGAGATCCTCTCGACCGGATGGTCGAGGCGAAGCGTGCCGGCGGGCAGACTCGCGGCCAGAGCGTCGGTCAGCGTGGCTGCACCGCCGGCGTAGCGGTACGACGGAGCGTCGATCATGTTGCCGGCGTACCGCTGGACGCCACTCAGGTCCTCCACGATCGTGTCGCCGACCAGATGCTGGGAGAACGTGGCCACGCCGAACCGCTCGGTCAGCGCGCGAACCCGGCGCTCGCCGTCCCAGAACCATGTGGCCCCCAGGTCGAGCGGCGTGCTGAGTAGTCGACCGCCGGTGCGATGGCGGGCCTCCAGGACAGCTACGTCCATGCCCAAGCGGGTCAGCGCGTCGGCGACGGCAAGGCCGCTGATGCCAGCGCCGACGATGACGACGTCGACCGATGTCTGCTCGTGGCAAGCTCGATCGTCTGGGTGTCGCTGATCCGAGTCCTGCTCGGGTTGGTCAGTCACCGGCGGTGCACACTCTCGGGAAACGCTTCTTCGCGTCCTGCGGGCGATCAGGGCGTCCGTGACCTGGGCGAAGGGTCCGGGGAGCGGCCGCATCGTTTTCACGGTGACACATCGAGGCTCTCGTTCCTCTCCTAGTGGTCGACAGCTGATCGGCTCGATCAGCCCGTGCCGATTCTCCACGAGAACGCCCGGGGACCCGAACTCACCGCGTGCGTCCTGGCCTCAGCACGAGAAGGAGCGCACGTACAACGTGCCGGCCGCGCCCCGGCAGGGGATCCCGCTGCGGGTCCGCCAGGACTGCAATGATGGCGCCCTTGGCCCCTCACCAGAGGGCGCCGGAAGGGGAACTGTGATGGCCGACAAGAAGAACATTCACACGGTGCCGACTGAGGATGGGTGGGCCAACCGCCGCGAGGGTGGAAAACGCGCCTCGAGTACGCACGACACCAAGGCCGAGGCGCAGGCGGCCGGTCGCGCGGCGGCGAAGAAGGATGGCGTCGAGCACCTGATTCACAAGAAGGACGGCACGATCGGAGACCGCAACTCCTACGGCAACGACCCTCACCCCCCGAAGGGCTGAGTGACAGGTCGATCGGGCCGGTCAACACTCCCGACGGGCACGATGAGCAAGTTGCCCACCTCGTTCGTTGCGCAGGCACGGGCCCGTCCAATGAGGGATCGCCGACCGGGACGACCTGCCCGTGCCCGACTC
>DGBM01000332.1:6288-7679 GCA_002384765.1 Demequinaceae bacterium UBA4004 | reverse complement strand
CGTCGTGGGTGAGTACCACGCGCGAGTCACGGCCGATGCGGCTCAGCATCGTCAGCAGGACGTTGCGTTCCAGGGACTGGGCCTCGTCCACGATCACGAAGGCGTCGTGTAGCGAGCGCCCGCGAATGTGGGTGAGGTGCAGCACCTCGAGCATGCCGCGCGCCATGACCTCCTCGACCACTGCGGAGCTCACCACGGCGCCCAGGGTGTCGAACACCGCTTGGGCCCACGGGTTCATCTTCTCGGCCTCTGAGCCGGGCAGGTACCCCAACTCTTGGCCGCCCACCGCGTACAGCGGGCGGAACACCATGATCTTCTTGTGTTGGCGACGCTCCATCACGGCCTCGAGGCCTGCGCAGAGCGCCAGTGCCGACTTTCCGGTGCCCGCGCGCCCTCCCATGGAGACGATGCCGATGGTTTCGTCCATCAGCAGGTCGAGCGCGACCCGCTGCTCGGCGGAACGGCCGTGCAGCCCGAACACCTCAAGGTCTCCGCGCACCAATCTGACGGTGCCCTCCTCGGTGACTCGACCCAGCGCCGAGCCCCGCGCCGAATGCATCACGAGCCCGGTGTGGACCGGAAGCGACGCAACGTCTTCGCCGCAGTCGGCCGCATCGGGCGCCGCGATCGTCTCGGCCTCCCACAGGCCCGCCATCTCATCGTCACTCAGCTGGATTTCGCGCATGCCGGTCCAGCCGGAGTCCACCGCGAGTTCCGCCCTGTACTCCTCGGCATCCATGCCCAGCGCCGAGGCCTTGACGCGCATCGGCAGGTCCTTGGAGACCACGGTCACCGCGTTGCCTTCGGCACGCAGGTTCGCCGCCACGGTGAGGATCCGGGTGTCGTTGTCTCCCAAGCGGAACCCGCTGGGCAACACGTTCTGGTCGGTGTGGTTGAGTTCCACGCGTACCGTGCCGCCAGCATCGTTCACCGGAATCGGCTTGTCCAGAGTGCCGTGGTGGACCCGCAGGTCATCCAGGGCGCGTAGCGCCGAGCGGGCGAAGTAGCCCAGTTCCGGGTGGTGCCGTTTCGCCTCGAGTTCCGTGATGACGACGACAGGCAGGACCACGGAGTGCTCCGCGAAGCGCTTGAGAGCCCTCGGATCCGACAGGAGGACCGACGTGTCGAGTACGAAGGTGCGCACCGCCACTTCGGTGTGAGCAACGACGCTGGTCTCGGTGCTGGTGTGGGTCACGGGGTCTCCCGGCGGTATCAGGCCGCAGGGCACCCATCGCCCGGCGGCGATGGGGTCAGGACGGTCCCGGTTGGGGCCGCCTTAGGTGAAGTACCACATTGCCGACGGTACGCCGCAGCGAACCCAACACGACGAGACACGCCGCCCGTCACCTGTTCGTAACTCACGCCCACGCGGCCGGGCGTGGCGCGGGGGC
>DGBM01000332.1:0-6220 GCA_002384765.1 Demequinaceae bacterium UBA4004 | reverse complement strand
AGATCCGGATCGGGCTGGCCCTTGGTGTACAGGTGCTCGGCGATGTGTTCCACCGAGAACTGCTTGGCGACCTCCTCCAGTGAGTGGCCCGCCGCAACACCCTCCAGCAGGAACGACCGGACGGCATCGGCAATCTCGTGTCGACCGCCGTAGCCCACGGCGACGTTGACGTGGAGTTCGGTGGCATCCTCAGTGGACTCGACCGCGGCATTCAAGCGCTGGGCGATGTCAGGCGGGAGCAGCGACGCGTCGCCCACGTGCTGAAGTCTCCACCGGCCGTCGCGCGCGAGCCGCTCCACAGCGTCCACGATGATCTCCAGCAGGTCGCTCAGCTCGTGCCCGTCACGTGCAAGGTTGTCGGTGGAGAGCAACCAGAGGGTCACCACCTCCACGCCGGCGTCCTTGGACCACTCGAGAACCTCGGTGATCTTGTCGGCACCGCGCTGGTGACCGTGTGCTGCCGATGTCCCGCTGAGTTTGGCCCAGCGGCGGTTGCCATCGAGGATGACGCCGATGTGGCGTGGCCCCGACCCGCGCGCCTTCAGGTCGCGCGACAGCAACGCCTCGTACCCGCGGTACGCCGCATCACGCAAGCCCATCGACACCCTCCGGACACGATGCTACGACGAATTGCGCGTTCGCCAACCTACGGTATCGTAAGTTTGTGGCCAAGACACCGTCGCCCGCTCCGGGCCAGACCCCCGTGCGCGATGACGCCCCGCCCACGATCGACAAGCCCCTACTACGCGGATGGCTGCACCTCGGAGCGGCGCCGCTGGTGCTCATCGGCGGCATGGTGCTCATGGTGTTTGCGCCCACCCTCGCGGGGCGCGTGTCGTCGGCAATCTTCACGCTCACGGCCGTGAACCTGTTCGGCACATCGGCCGTGTATCACCGCGGAAACTGGTCACCCAAGGCGCGAGCAGTCCTGCGCCGCATGGACCACGCGAACATCTTCCTGATCATCGCCGGAACCTATACACCCCTGTGCGTGATCCTGCTCGATCGGGACACCGCCACCGTCGCCCTGTCGATCGTCTGGACCGGCGCGGTGCTGGGCCTGCTGTCGCGCATTCTGTTCCTCAACGCGCCCCGGTGGGTGTACGTGCCCATGTACGTTGCCCTCGGATGGGTAGCCGTGGCCTACATCGGCCCGTTCTACGACGCCGGCGGTGGGGCCGTGGTCGCGCTCATCGGCGCGGGCGGCGTGTGCTACACCGTGGGGGCCGTGTTCTACGGCTTCAAGTGGCCCGGAGCGTCAGCGCGCTACTTCGGCTACCACGAGATCTTCCACTCACTCACTGTCGCCGGATTCGCGTGCCACTACATCGCCGCCGCCCTCGCGGTCTTCGGAGCCTGAACTCTTCATCCTCAGTTCCTCTCGAGCGCGCTCCTCGTCCCTGCGGATCTTGCGCAAGTGCTTGGACAGCGACCGATAGATCACAATCACCGCAAGTGCCATCACGAACGTCGCGAGAAAACCCCAGAAACCGGGGCCGACTTGGTAATACCGAGGATCAAAGGCGGACACGGGGTCTATCCTGCCTCACAATGACTCTTGACGAATCCCTCGACGACGACGCTCCGACCAGAGCGCGCCTGTCGACGCGTGCCCGCTGGCTGGTAGGCATCGGCCTGGCGGCACTCATCGGCCTGGCCAGTGTGTGGGGGTGGTGGATTGCGGACCAGCCGGTGCGCTGGCAGGAGGTCGGATTTGAGATCATCTCGCCCACCGCCGCGACCGTCACCTACGACGTGTTCCTGTACGGCGACCAGCCCGCCACCTGCCACCTGCGGGCGCTCAACGTGCGGTTTGCCGAGGTGGGCGTGACCACCGCACACTTCGACCCCGCCGACGGTGCTGAGCAGCGCGTCACCACCCCCATCGTCACCACCGAAGAGGCGACAACCGCCTTGGTGCACTACTGCGAGGCCGACTAAGTCACCCGCGCGCCATACGGCGTGTTTGTGGTCGTGGCGATCTATTCGTTAGCCTTGACCACTTCGCCAAGAAGGAAGAGATGATGACCGAGCAGACCAGTACCTGGCTGACCCAAGAGGCTTACGACCGCCTTCAGCAGGAGTACGACCACCTCATCACGGTGGGGCGCGTCGACATCGCCAACGAAATCGACGAGCGCCGCCAAGAGGGAGACCTCAAGGAAAACGGGGGCTACCACGCCGCCCGCGAGGAGCAGGGCAAGCAAGAGGCCCGCATCAAGCAGCTCCGCGGCATCCTCGAGTCGGCCCACGTCGGCGAGCCGTCCCAGGACGGCACCGTCCAGTCCGGGTCGGTGGTGACCGCCAAGGTTGCGGGCCGCCAGATGCGCTTCCTCGTGGGCTCCCGCGAGGTCGCCGTCGGAACCGACCTCGACGTGTTCAGCGCGCAGTCTCCGCTGGGTGAGGCACTCATCGGCAAGAAGGTGGGCGACAGCACGTCCTACCAGGCGCCGAATGGCAATGACATCGAGGTCGACATCATCGAGGTCGAACCCTTCGTTCCATAGCGCGCCACCGGCGCCCACGTCCGGGGCGCTCCGCGCCCATGCTCAGTGCCGCTCGAGCAGCACAACTGCCTCGAAATGCTCGGTGTGCGGGAACATGTCCAGCAGCCTGCCCCTCACGGGCACGAGCGACGGCATGGCTGCCAGGTCCCGCGCGAGCGTGACCGCGTTGCAGCTCGAGTAGACCACACGGCCCACGCCGCTGGATTCGAGCCATCCGGCCAGTGCGGCTCCCAGGCCACGCCGAGGCGGGTTCACGATGACCACGTCGGGAGCGGCGTGAGTTTCGGCCCACGCCGGCGCGTCGGCGACCACAAAATGGGCGTCGGCGGCCCCAGGCACACCCCGGCCCGCCATCTGTGCGGCCGTGGCGCGCGCGCTGAGCACGGCCTGTTCTGACGATTCGACGCCGGTGACGGTGCGGCCGTCGGCAAGACAGTGGAGCGCGAAGCCTCCGACGCCGCAGTACAGGTCCCACACGGAAACCGGGCGCGACTCCCCAACCCACTGCGCCACCTGCGCGTACAGCGCCCGGGCCACGTCGGTGTTGGTCTGGAAGAAGCTTTGCGGGCGTAGGCGCAGGTCCACAGATCCGAGATCCATGTGCAGTTCGTCGCGCTCCGTGAGGACGATCTCGACATCGCCTTCCACGACGGCACGATGCTCGGGGAGCACGTTGACGGTCACCACGACCAGCGCGGGCAACTGCTCTTGCAACCAAGCGAGGTGCTTGCGGATCCGCGCCAACGCTTCGGTGGAGCGCAACACGAATCGGGCCATCAGCTCGCCTGCCGGCGATGCGGTCAGGATGATGTGCTTCAGTTCCCCGCGCCGCTCGGGCACGCTGTACGGCCGCAAGGCAGCCACCGTGACAAAGGTCGCGAGGATCGGAAACGCCGCGGTCAGCGCGGGGTCGTACAGCGGACAGTCCCGGAGGTCCACCCCATGGCCGGCAGCGTCGAGGATGCCGACCGTCGGCTCCTCAATCGTGCCCGCCACCACCATCTTCGCCTTAGTGCGGAACCCCGACTCGGGGCCGACCACCGGCTCCCGCCACGCGATGGCGGAGGCCGCGTCTCCCAGCGCCGCGGACAGCAGGCGTTCGAGCGCGTCCTGCTTGGACGCGACTTGCCGCGGGTAGGGCGTCTCGATGAGCGTGCAGGAACGACACCGGCCGGAATCGTAGGCGAGACACTCCACGGCGAACGGAAGCGCGCGTCAGCGCTTGCGGCGCTTGCGCACCTTGATTTGCGAGGTGGTGACCTTGGTGCGCGCGCGCCTGAACGCCTCCTTGGACTTCTCCGCGATCAGGGGGATCTGACCGGTGATCGGGAACTCGTCCTCGCGCGACAGGATGAACTCCTTGTGCAGGCCGCGCGCGAACGCCACCGTGAACGCGAGGATCGGCACGGCGATGACCGCGCCGGCGAGGCCCGCCAGGAGCGTGCCGGCCGCCACGGCCAGCAGGATAGCCATGGGATGCACCGAGGCGGCCTTGCCGAACAACCACGGATAGAGGATGTTGCCTTCGGTCTGCTGGACGAACAGGACGACCAGCAACATCAGCAGGGCCGTCACCCAGCCGCCATCGACGAGCGCCACCAGCACCGCCACGGCGCCGGAGATCCCCGCGCCAAAGAGGGGGATGAACGAGAACATGAACACCGCGATGGCGATGGGAAGCGCCAACGGGACGCCGAGGATCCAGGCGCCGGTGCCGATGCCGACGGCGTCGATGAAGGCGACGAATACCGATGTCTGCGTGTAGCGCCGCAGGGTGGTCCAGCCCGCCCGGCCCGCGCGGTCCATGCTGACGCGCCCACGCTTGGGCGCAAGGCTCACGAAGAAGCCCCACATCTGGGCGCCGTCGCGCAAGAAGAAGTAGAGGGACAGCAGCGCGAGCACCACTCCGGCCGCGAGCGCACCCAGTGTCCCCGTGACGCTCCAGGCACCCGAGGCGAGGCCCCACGCATTGTCGCGAGCGGCGTTCATGATCTGGTCGACCGTGCCGTTAACTTGGTCGCTCGACACGTGCAGCGGACCGTCGACGAGCCACGTGACCAGCGTGTCAAAACCCTCGGCGGCGGATTGGCGTAGCGAGTCGAAGCCGCTGATGACCGACGTGCCGATGGCCACTGCGAGGCCGAGCACGACGGTCACGAGCAGCAGCACGGCGATCGCGGCGCCCAGTCCCCGCGGAATCTTCCTCCGGTGCATCCAACTCACCAGACGTTCGAGGGGGGCGGCGATGAGCAGTGCGATCACGAGAGGTAGCACCACGGGGCTCAGCAACGCCAGCACGTTTCCGATCGCGATGACCACAATGCCGACCACGATGATGCGCCAAGACCACGCGCCCGCGACCCTCAAGGACAAGGGAACGGTCGTGACGACGCTGTCTTCGGTGCTTCCGATCACGTCTTCGACCGCGCCCGCAGCCTCTTCGGGAGTGAACTCGTCTGACGCCATGAACCGAGCGTATCGCGGGCACTGGAACACAACCGATACCCCACGACGTTGAAGGATCGGAGGTGCATCACATGCTCGGTGTGACGAAGACACAGATGGTGACCAAGGACAAGGCCCTGGTGGGGCGCGACACCCCGTTGCGGGTCGCGGATCGCCACGCGGTGCTGGGAACGCCGCTGCAGGGTCCGTGGCCCGAGGGCTTCGCGGTCCTGTATGTCGGGATGGGATGTTTCTGGGGCGCGGAGCGCATCTTCTGGCAGATCGACGGCGTGCACTCCACCGCCGCCGGGTACATCGGCGGTTGGACCAAGAACCCCACGTACCAGGAAACGTGCACGTCACTTACGGGCCACACGGAAGCCGTCCAGGTGGTGTACGACCCCGCCAAGGTCTCGGTGGAGACGCTGCTCGCGGCATTCTGGGAGAACCACGACCCGACCACGCCCCACCGTCAGGGCGGTGACGTCGGCACCCAGTATCGATCCGCGATCTTTGCCACCACGCTCGAGCAACTGAAGGCCGCCGAAGCCTCACGCGACGCGTATCAGGCTCGCCTCGCGAGCAAGGGCTTCGGTGCGATTTCCACGCAGATCGACATGGTCGACGCCGCGGGAGACGGCGAGTTCTACGATGCCGAGGACTACCACCAGCAGTACCTCTACAAGAACCCAGGCGGCTACTGCAATCACGGGTTCTGCCAGGTCAGTTACTCCTGACGCCCCCGCGTCCTGCCGTCATCCCAGAACGTCGGCCACGAACTGCAGTTGCTTGGCGACTTGGTGCGCCTGGCCGCCCTCGTGCCCGTTGAACGGGTAGATCTCGATCTGCTTTGACGCCGTTTCCGACGCGCCTCCGTACCAGTTGAAGGCGGCGAATACCGTGGACGGCGGGCAGATCTCGTCCATCAGGGACACCGACCACAGCGACGCGACGGCGGCGCGCTTCGCGAAGTTCACGCCGTCGAAGTAGCTCAGGGTGGCGAAGACGCGATCGTCGACGTCGCGGTGCACCGACAGGTACTGCCTGATCTCTCCGTACGGCATCGAGTCCACGAGTTCGAGGGCTCGCTCAAAGTGGCACAGGAACGGCACATCGGGCATGACGGCCGCGAGGTCCGGCACCAGCCCGGCGACGCCGAGCGCCACCCCGCCGCCCTGGGACCCGCCCTTGAACACGACGCGCGAGGCATCGACGCCGGGAAGAGAACGGGCTGCGTCGACTGCGCGCACCGCGTCGGTGATGACCCG
>DGBM01000225.1:1975-8730 GCA_002384765.1 Demequinaceae bacterium UBA4004 | reverse complement strand
CGTACTCGAGGCTCGCGATCGCGTGGGTGGCCGGGTGTGGACGGACCGCAGCGACGGATTCATCACCGACCTCGGCGCGTCCTGGATCCACGGCGTCGCCGACTCCCCCGTGGCGGCGGCCGCTCGGGCCTTCGGCATGCGGGCAGTGGAGTTCACGGTAGGCAGCTACCAGCCGGACGGTCGACCGATCGCGTACTACGGGCCGGACGGGGAGCGTCTCTCAGAGGCCGCCGCACAGGACTTCACGAAGGACATCCACGCCGTGGATGCCACCCTCGTCGAGGTGATCGCCGCNNGGGCTGGGACAACGCTCGCGCCCAGCGCGTCCGTGAGTTCCTGGAACACCGATCAGAGGAACAATACGGTGCGTGGATAGAGGATCTCGCCGCTCACGGTCTCGATGACGACGTCGTCGACGGCGACGAGGTGGTGTTCCCCGACGGCTACGATCGCCTTCCCGCATGCCTCGCGCAGGGCCTCGACGTTCGCTTCCAACACGTCGTCTCTCGAGTGCGATGGTCCGCCGAGGGTGTCACCGTCACCACCGATCACGGCGACTTCGCGGCCGACACGGCTGTTGTGACGGTGCCGGTTGGTGTGCTCCAGTCGGGCGACTTCACGTTTGAACCTTCACTGCCCGAACCCAACGCAGGCGCTCTCAGCCGGCTCAGAATGAATGCTTTTGAGAAGGTGATCCTGCGCTTCCGGACCAAGTTCTGGGATGACGATGTCTATGCGATCCGGCAGCAGGGACCCGAGAGCCGATGGTGGCACTCCTGGTACGACCTCACGGCCCTGCATGGCACACCGACGCTCCTGACCTTTGCCGCGGGACCCGCTGCGACTGCCACACGGAACTGGGACGAAGAACGCATCGTCGAGTCAATTCTCGCGCAGCTGGAACGCCTCTACGGCGACCGCGTTGAGCGGCCGAGCCACGTGGACCTGACCCACTGGCTGGACGATCCCTTCTCCCACGGTGCGTACGCGTACATGATGGTGGGCTCCACGACGGCCGACCACGACAACCTTGCCACGCCTGTCGGCGGCGTTCTCCACATCGCGGGCGAAGCCACCTGGACTGACGACCCCGCGACCGTCCCCGCCGCCATGTCCTCCGGACACCGCGCCGCGTCACGCATCCTGCGACGGGAGATCCCGATGGAGGGGTTGTGGCGGGAGCCGCGGCAATAGCGGGACCACCGGGCCTTCGCCGCCGTGCCCCGGCGAGCACCATCCGGTCAGGCGAACCTGGGTAGCGCCAGCGTGTGGCCAGTGTGGTCGACCTTGGCGGCGAGATAGCGGGCATTCGCATCCGTGAGGTGCACTCCCGTGGTGACGCGTTCTTCCACCCGGACTCCGAGCCGCTTAAGTTGCGCAGCCTTGTCGGGGTTGTTGCTCAGTAGCCGGATTCGGTCGGCGCCCACGGCGTGCAGCATCTGGGCGGCGGGCGCGTAGTCACGCTCGTCCTCGCCGTGGCCCAGGGCAGTATTCGCCTCGTAGGTGTCGAGGCCAACATCCTGCAAGGCGTAGGCGTCGAGCTTGGCGTAGAGGCCGATGCCGCGACCTTCCTGGCGCAGGTACAGCAGGAATCCTCCCACCTCAGCGATACGCTCTACCGCCTCGCGTAACTGCGGGCCGCAGTCGCATCGCTCTGATCCCAGCACGTCGCCTGTGAGGCACTCAGAGTGAGGGCGCACGAGCGGTGGCTCTCCGCCATGCGCCGTCCGCGCCACAGCACCCTCCCAGTCTCCGAGCCCGATCGCGAGGTGCTCTTTGCCATCGACTAGACCCTGGAACGTCATCACACGGCCGGCGGTGCCGTACCCGTCGCCGAACCTGAGGGGCACGGTGACCGCAGTACGGACGGTCGCGGGCGCGATCTCGAGGCGCTTCCCAGCGACGTGCAGCCCGGCGCGGTTCGCGATCCGGCGTGTGACTGTCATGAGTGCTCCTCGATTGTTCGCTCCACCGCGGGGTTCAGTAGTTGACGCAACACCTATTCGTTGGCGGATATTTCCCAGGGCGAAGGCTAACGTCCCATCCGCGCCTGGAGTCCCTTGCGACGGGACTCACGTGGCACACGACGTGCGCGCATGTGGATAAGGTTCGTCCGTGAGGACTGTGGACTTGTGACGATTCAGCGCGTTGCCGAACTAGCCGGGGTGTCGACGGCTACGGTCTCGCGCGCGCTGGCGGGGAAGACGACCGTGTCCGCTGCGACCAAGAGCAAGGTCGAGGCCGCCGCGAAGGAATTGGGTTACGTCGTGTCTTCCGCGGCGTCGAGCCTCGCCTCGGGGCGAACGCGAAACATCGGCGTGGTGGTTCCGTTCCTCGACGGGTGGTTCTACATGCGCGTCCTGAAGGGTGCCCACCAGGCGCTCTCCGACGCGGGATACGACCTCACGCTATATCACCTGGACCAATCCGTGACCGTTCCTGGAGGACCCACGAACCCCCGCAGGGCACGCCTGTTTGACGAGTTCCTGCGGCGCCAAAGGGTAGACGCCTTCATCGCGGTCTCGCTCGAGCTGAGCGACACCGAGCTTGAAGGACTCAAGGCGATCGGCAAGCCCGCGGTGGGAATCGGCGGGCCCTTGCCGGGCGCCTTGACGCTGAGCATCGACGACGCGGCCATCGCCCGCCTTGCCACGGAACACCTGCTCTCGCTGGGCCACCGCCACATCGCACACATTGGTGGCGACCCCCTCTTGGACCTGGACTTCCACCTGTCGGTCAACCGCCGCGCAGGATACGAAGCGGCGCTGCGGTCTCACGGAATCGAACCGGATCCCCCGCTGGTGAGGGGCGCCGACTTCACCATCACCGGCGGCTATACAGCCACGCTTCAGATTCTGGGCGATCCCCGAGTTGCGCCGACCGCGGTCTTTGCGGCGTCGGATGAGATGGCGATGGGGGCCATCATGGCCGCCCGCGATCTGGGCAAGAGAGTGCCCGAGGATCTCTCGATCATCGGCATCGATGGCCACGAACTCGGCGACTTCTTTGGACTGACGACGGTGTCCCAGTTCCCCGAGACGCAGGGACGTTTGGCGGCCGAGGCAGTGCTGAACGCGCTCGACAGCGAACCGACGCCGGCACACAACGTGGCACTGCCCTACGAGCTGGTCGTGCGGCGCTCCACGAGCGTCCCGACAGACAGCTAGCGACTGGCGCTCAGCGGTCCACCTCGCGGCCCATCCCGTGCGCTGTTGACGTGAGGTTTCGCCACCCCCAAGCCACTGGCCGCGTGCCACACCGTATGCAAGCGCTGGACATTTTTGCCTCACCGACAACAAATGGGAAGGCGCCCTGCACTTTCTCGACTCGGCACCGAAGTACACATCGTGCCTCATATTTGAGGTCTCGCGAGAGCGTAATCAAACCGCAACCGACACCGCTTGCGCGATCGGTGGCCGCTCGCTACCGTGTAAGCGCTTGCACCCACGGTGTTGGCCGAGAGAATGGTCTCTGGGCGAAGGCGCGGATCGATCCCGCCGAGTCGGTGACGGTTCCTCGTCATCTTCGCGCAAAGGACACACCTGATGCTCATGACCAGAAAGTCGATTGCTGCGGGCGCTTTGCTCGCGGTGGGACTCCTCACCACTGGCTGCTCGACATCCTCCGATACCCCGACGGCGTCGGCCACGACCGCCGCACCCGACACCACCGCAACGAGCACGCTTACCGTCTGGGTGGACGCGGAACGGGCCGACGCGTTGGCTCAGGCCGCCACCGACTATGAGGCTCAGACGGGAATCTCCGTCGACATTGTCGCCCGCGACAACTCCACGTTGAAGGACGACTTCATTCAGCAGGCAAGCTCCGGCTCAGGGCCCGACGTGGTGATGGGTGCACACGACTGGCTGGGCGAGCTCACCACCAACGGCGTGGTCGCCCCGCTTGAGTTGGGCGACAAGGCTACGGACTTCCTTCCGGTGGCCCTCGATGCGTCCACATACGACGGCACCGTGTACGAACTGCCTTACGCGGTCGAGAACCTCGCGATGCTCCGCAACGCGGACCTCGTTCCCGAGCCTGCGGCCAACTTCGACGACATGATCGCCAAGGGCACGGCGGCTGGCGTGGAGTTCCCGTTCGTCGTTGAGCAGGGTGAGAACGGCAACCCCTACCACCTCTACCCGTTCCAAACCGCGTTTGGCGCACCCGTCTTCGGCCGCGACGCCGCAGGCTCGTACGACTCCACACAGCTCACGCTGGGCGACGGCACCGGTTTCGCTGAGTGGCTCGCCACGCAGGGCAGTGCGGGCGCGAACACCATGTCGACCGAGATCACCGGCGACATTGCCAAGGAGAAGTTCACCACCGGTCAGGCGGCCTTCTGGCTCACCGGCCCGTGGAACGTCAAAGCAGCGGTGGACGCGGGCATCAACGTTGCCGTTGACGCCATCCCGTCCCCCGGTTCAGAGCCCGCTCAGCCGTTCGCTGGCGTGAAGGGCTTCTTTGTCAACCAGTACTCACAGAACAAAGTCGCCGCCAACGACTTCCTGGTGAACTACCTGGGCACCGTTGACGTCCAGGTCGCCCTGTTCAATTCGGGTGGCGTTCTTCCGGCCCTCACTGCCGCCGCGGACGCGGTGTCCTCGGACCCGATCATTGCCGGATTCAAGGCCGCTGGCCTGGACGCAGTTCCGATGCCCGCGATCCCCGCCATGGGACGCGTGTGGGAGTTCTGGGGCATCGCCGAGGCGGGCATCTTGAACGGTGCTGAACCCGACGCAACGTGGGCACAGCTCACGTCGGACGTCCGCACCGCGATCGACGGTTCCTAGCAAGCCGCGGGCAGGGGGTCGGGCGACGTGCCGCCCGGCCCCGTGCCCGATTCACCACACACCCTTGTTGACCCCGGGAGACCCTCGTGACTGACCTTCACAGCGCACCCACCCGCTCCCCTGGTGTGGGCGCGTTGGTCGCCAAGATCTCGGTGCTCGGTGGGCTCGACGCCATTGCCGTGTTCCTCGCCGCGGTGCTCGTCGGGCGCGGCGACTACACCGTTGCCGCGCTCGTCGTTGTCGGGGCAATTATTCTCACGGTGATCTACCTGAGCGAGCGCCTACTGCCGGCCAAGTACATCGCGCCGGGCCTCGTCTTCCTCGCGATCTTCCAGGTGTTTGTCATTGGCTACACCGTATACATCGCGTTCACCAACTACTCGACCGGCCACATCCTGACGCAGGACCAGGCGGTAGAGGCGCTGCTCAGTCAATCCCAAAGCCGGCTTCCGGACTCGCCCTCTTACCCGCTGACGGTGGTCGAGTCCGGCACCCAGTTGGGCTTTCTTGTGACGGCGCCCAACGGCACCGCGCTGCTGGGCACTGAGGAAAGCCCGCTCAAGCCCGTCGACGCGAGCTTTGCCAACGGCCAGGCGGTCGCCGTCGACGGGTACACCTCGCTCCGCTTTGCCGACATCCTCGGACGCCAGGACGAGGTCTCCTCCCTGGCGGTTCCCCTCTCGGACAGTGCAGCCGACGGGTCACTGCGCACCCTGGACGGGCGCACCGCCTACGAGTACACGTCCAGCCTGTCCTTCGATTCGACAACCGGCGTCCTGACGGACACGACAACCGGCGAGTCCTACCGCGACGGCGGCGAAGGCTCCTTTGTTGGTGAAGACGGCACGGAGATCCTGCCCGGATGGCAGGTCAATGTGGGGCTCGACAACTTCGCCCGGGCAGTGAGCGAGCCCTCGATCAGGGGGCCGCTCGTCTACGTCACGGCGTGGACGATCGCCTTCGCGACACTCTCGGTGGGGATCATCTTCGCGCTCGGGTTGCTCATGGCGCTCCTGTTCAACGATCCCTCGATGAGGGGTCGCACGGCGTACCGCATTGTCATGGTGTTGCCCTACGCCTTCCCGGCCTTCCTGGGCGCCATGGTGTGGTCCGGGATGCTCTCGCAGAGCTTTGGCTTCATCAATCAGGTGGTGCTCGGCGGAGCGTCCATCCCCTGGCTGACCGACCCCACGCTCGCCAAGGTTTCGGTGCTGATGGTGAATCTGTGGCTCGGCTTCCCCTACATGTTCCTGGTCGCCACCGGCGCGCTCCAAGCCATTCCAGGTGAGGTGCGAGAGGCGGCCCGCATGGACGGTACCTCCCGGTTGCAGATGCTACGCCACATCGAACTCCCGCTGCTGTTGATCTCGATGGCACCGATTCTGATCGCCACCTTCGCGTTCAACTTCAACAACTTCAACGTGATCTACCTCGTCACGGGAGGGGGGCCACGAGACACCGGCGCCGGAATTCCTGTGGGGCACACCGACATCCTGATATCGCTTGTGTACAAGGTCGCATTCACGGGGCAAAACCGTGACTATGGTCTCGCCTCCGCCTTCTCGATCCTCATCTTCATCGTGGTCGCGGTGATCTCCGTGATCAGTTTCCGCCGCACCAAGACCCTTGAGGAGATCAACTGATGTCCGCCCCCAACCGCACTGCGGCGCGCCTTGATCCCCCGGGGCGTCGTCGCCGTAGCAAGCCGCACGTGTTGAGACACATCGCCGCACTCGTGCTGTCCTCCTATGCACTCCTGCCGCTGCTGTACGTCGTTTCGGCTTCGCTCAACCCGACGGGGACGCTCACCGGGTCCAACCGCCTGTTTCGCGTAGTCGGACTCGACAGCTATCGACGGCTGCTCGCATCAGACCAGTTCCCGTTTCTTACCTGGTTCAAGAACTCCCTCATCATCGGGGTGACGACCGCGGTGCTGTCGGTGTTCTTGGGAGCCCTCGCCGC
>DGBM01000225.1:0-1967 GCA_002384765.1 Demequinaceae bacterium UBA4004 | reverse complement strand
CTGCTCGCAGTGGTCGCGATCTTCCTGCTGCTCAGCCGCATCGGCGAGCTGGTGCCCGCGATAGGACTCAACACCCAGGCAGGCCTCATCAGCGTGTACCTCGGCGCCGCGCTCGGCGTCAACACCTACCTCATGTACGGGTACTTCAACACGGTGCCCACNNATCATCCTGCGGCTCGTCGCGCCGATTCTCGCCGTCGTGGGCCTGCTGTCCTTCATCACCAGCATGAATGACTTCGTGATCGCCTCCGTGGTCCTCATCGACCCTGAGCGTCAGACCCTTGCCGTCGGGCTCTACCGCATGGTCTCCAACCCGAACTACGCGGACTGGAGCGCCTTCGCGGCCGGCGCCGTCATGGCCTCGGTGCCCGTCGTGGCACTGTTCCTGTTTCTCCAGAAGTACATCGTCGGCGGCCTGACCGCAGGATCCACCAAGTAGGGATGGTCCACGCGCTGAGCAAGCGCGTGCAATCCCTCCCGTCGCAGCCATAAGGTGTAGGCATGCCGAACACCTCCCCTGACCCCGTCTCCGTCGAATGGTGGCGGGCTGCCGTCATCTACCAGGTCTATCCTCGGTCCTTCGCCGATGCTTCTGGAGACGGTGTGGGCGACCTGCCCGGCATCACGTCGCGCCTAGAGCACCTCGCGGACCTGGGCGTGGACGCGGTGTGGCTGTCGCCGTTCTACCGGTCGCCTCAGAACGACGCGGGATACGACGTCTCGGACTACTGCGACGTCGACCCGCTGTTGGGGACCCTTGACGATGCCGACGCGCTGATTCGCCGCGCTCACGAACTGGGCCTTCGCGTGGTTGTGGACGTGGTGCCCAATCACTCGTCAAGCGAGCACAAATGGTTCCAAGAGGCGCTCGCCGCGGGTCCGGGAGCCCCCGAGCGAGACCGCTACATCTTCCGTGAGGGGCGCGGGCTGGACGGCGCCAAGCCCCCGAACAACTGGCTCTCCATGTTCGGTGGCCCCGCCTGGACCCGGATCACCGAGGCCGACGGCACCCCCGGCCCCTGGTATCTGCACCTGTTCGACACCACGCAGCCCGACTTCGACTGGACCAATCCCTGGGTCGCTGACCGCTTTGACGAAATCCTGAGGTTCTGGTTCGATCGCGGCGCCGACGGCTTCAGGATCGATGTCGCGCACGGGCTCGCCAAGGCGCCGGGACTACCCGATGTCGACGTTGACCCGCTGCGCACCGGCGGCGAGTGGGCGGACGACGACCACCCGTATTGGTCGCGGGACGAGGTTCACGATATTTGGCGTCGGTGGCGCCGAGTCGCCGAGGAGTACGACGGCGACCGGGCGCTCGTGGCCGAGGCCTGGGTGCGACCATTGAACAAGATGGCCCTGTGGGTTCGCCCTGACGAGCTTCACCAGGCTTTCAACTTCGGCTACCTGATGGCCACCTGGGATGCCGCGGAATTGCGCGCCGTCATCGATGATTCGCTTGCCGCGTTCGGAGGTGTTGGCGCGCCGTCGACGTGGGTGCTGTCCAACCATGACACGGTCCGTCACCCCTTCCGCCTGTCACTCAAGGAACCGCTGCCACACGGCATCGGCATCGGCCCCAACAGCCCCGACCGCCCCGACGAGGCGCCCGCGCTGGCGCGCGGACGCGCCGCCACGCTCGTGATGCTCGCACTGCCTGGATCGGCGTACGTCTATCAGGGCGAGGAACTGGGCCTACCCGAGGCGATCGACATTCCCGACGACGCCCGTCAAGACCCCACCTTCTTCAGCACACCCGACGGGGTCTACGGCCGTGACGGCTGTCGGGTTCCCCTGCCGTGGGAACCAGACGCGCCAGCCTTCGGCTTCTCCCCCACCGGCAAGTCGTGGCTACCGCAACCCGCATCGTGGGCGGAATACGCGGCGGCCGCGCAGCTGGGCGTGGAGGGCTCCACGCTCGAGATGTACAAGTCCGCGCTCACTGTGCGACGCGAACACGGGCTGGG
>DGBM01000004.1 GCA_002384765.1 Demequinaceae bacterium UBA4004 | reverse complement strand
TGCCGCCGTACTCCTCCGGCACGAGAAGTCCCATCAGGCCCAGTTTGCCCATGTGGCGCAGGATCTCCGTGGGACAGCGCTCCTCCTCGGAGAAGCCCGCAGCCACGGGTGCGATCTCACCCTCGGCGAAGTCCCGACAGAGATCGGCAAGCGCCTTCTCATCCGCATTCAGATCGAAATCCATGGCGTCGAGGTGTCCTTTCAGAAGGGTNNAGAGCCCAGGGTGGTCAGGGAGCGGAGTAGCCGCCGTCGACCACGAGCGATGTTCCCGTAACGAAGCTCGACTCATCGCTGGCGAGGTACACGAAGGCGCTCGCCACCTCCTCGACGGTCGCGACGCGGCCGAGCGGATGGCGTCGGGCGATGTCGTCCAGCGCCTCTTGGGGCAGGCCCTCGTGGATCTTGGTGAAGAACGTGCCCGGGCACACCGAGTTGACCCGGATGCCGTCGGCGGCGNNGGCGAGGTGTGCGACCACGCGGTCAGGCCCGCCACCGAAGCGGTGTTGATGATCGAGCCACCGCCCTTGGCCCGCATCGACGGGATGACGGCGTGCATGCCACGAAACGCCCCCATCACGTTGATGTTCATGATGGCGTTGAAGTCGTCCTCGGTGACGTTGTGCACGCGAGCCGACGGGGTCAGGATGCCGGCGTTGTTGATGAGCACGTCGACCGCACCCAACTCCTCGAGGGCGGACCTCACCATGGCATCGACCGACTCCTTCTGCCCCACGTCGGCCGCCACCGCAAGCACTCGGGTGGTGTCGCCGCCCAGCGGCTCAACCATGGCCTGCGCCGCCTCCACATCGAGGTCGGCGAGCACCAGGCCGGCAGCGCCCTCGCGCACACAGGCCTCGGCGATCGCGGAGCCCAGCGCTCCGGCCGCACCGGTGAGCACGATCCGCTTGCCAGCGAGTCGGGTCATGACCGAGTTCCTTCCGTCGGGATGAGCGTGAAGCTCGCGGTGCCGTCGGCGGCGCGCCGCCCGACCTCTCCGCGCAGCTCCAGCAGGTCGAGGTGCAGCAACGTCTCCATCACCGCCAGACCCTGGTTGAAGACGTCCATGTCGGTGAGCGTGAGCTCGCGACGGGTCCACGGCAGAGTCCGGGCGACGTCGTAGGCCGTCTCGGCTCCCGCCTCGAGAGCTGCCCGGCACAGGTCGAACCGGACCTCGTGGTGCGCCAACAGCTCGTCGGCCCTGGTCCGCGAGGACGCGAACACGGGGCCGTGGGCAGGCAGCAGCCTCAGATCGCCGAGCGCCCGCACCTTGTGCAGCGAGGCGAGGTAGTCGCCCAGAGCGGTCGGGCCGCGCACGCCGGTGAAGCCCACCGACGGCGTGATGGTGGGCAGGATGTGATCGCCCGAGAAGAGAACGCCCGCAGCCTCGTCGACGAAGGCGTAGTGGCCCGGGGTGTGCCCGGGTGTGTGGATCGCGCGGATCTCGCGACCGCCGAACGAGATCGAGATGTCGCCCTCGAGCCATCGGTCGGGATCTCGCCACAGGGCAGGATCGGGCTGGATCCGCTCGGATCGCTCCCACTCCCACGCCAGCTCGGGCGCTCCGGCCTCGGTCAGCATGACCGCGAAGGGCGAGGTCTCCGCGTACGACGGCGAGTTGAGAAGCTCGAGCAGCGGCTTCTCATCCGCGCCGAGGGCAACCTCGATGGCATGCTCGGTACCGAGCTGGCTGGCCATCGTGTAGTGGTCGCGATGCGCGTGCGTGACGAAGAAGCGGCGGATGTCGGCGAATCGGTAGCCGATGCCGCCCAGGCTCTCCTCGAACTGCTTGCGCGTGACGTCCAGCGCCCACCCACCGTCGATGAGCACGGGACCGTCGTCGGTCTCGATGAGGTAGACGTTGACGGCGCGCAGGCCATCCATCGGCAGCGGAAGGGGGATCCGATGGATGCCGTGGCCCAAGCTCCAGGCACCGGCCTCGGTCCACAGCAGCGCCGAGTCCGGGGAGACCGCACTCACGGTGGCGGCAGTCATCGAGCCGCCCTCACCGGGAGGCGTTCGCGGAATAGTCCCGGAAGCCCTTGCCGGACTTCTGGCCGAGATCGCCCGCCTCGACCAGGCGTCGCAGCAGCTGCGGAGCCCGGAAGTGCTCGCCGTAGCTGTCGGCGAGGGACTGCGAGGAGCGCAGCGTGACGTCGAGACCGCTGTAGTCGAGCGTGTCGAGGGGACCCATCGCGTGGTTGAATGCGAGCCGGCAGGCCCGGTCGATCTCCTCCTGCGTGGCGATCCCCTCCTCGAGGATCCGCACCGCCTCCATGCCGAGCGCGAGGCAGAGGCGCGAGGTGATGAAGCCCGTCGTGTCGCGGCGGCAGGTCACGGTCTGCTTGCCGTAGCGGTGCGCCAGCTCGACGGTGAGGTCGAGCGTCTGCGGCGACGTCTTCTCGCCCGGCACGATCTCGATGAGGCGCATGGCGGTGGCCGGGTTGAACCAGTGCGAGCCCACGACGCGATCGGACCGCTGCGTGGCGGAGGCGATCGAGGTGATGGAGAACTGCGAGGTGTTGGTTGCGAACACGACATCGTCCCGACAGAGCTTGTCGAGCTCGGCGAACAGCTCGCGCTTGACGTCGAGCACCTCGATCACCGCCTCGATGACGTGGTCGGCCCCACCGGCAGCCTCCTGCAGCGACGCTGCGGTCCGGATGTTCGCCAGCGCAGCGTCGCGCGCTTGCGGGGTCAGCCGACCCCGCTCCACCGACCGGTCGAGGCTATTGCCCATGGACTCCACGCCGGCGTCGACCGCAGCGCGGGACTGGTCGAACAGCGTGACCTCGAAGCCCGCCAGTGCGACGACCTGGGCGATCCCCCTGCCCATCACGCCGGCTCCGACCACGAGGATCTTCGAAACGTCTTGTGCACTCATGCGTTCTCTCTCACTCGTCGGGCCCATCGCGGCCCGCTCGTCCAGCAGGTTCAGTCGATCGGTGCCGGGCACCGCATCAGGAGGCGATTGGTGCCGCCGAGGTCGCCACGGCCTCGCGAAGCCAGTCAGGGACCGTCCCCGGCGAACCGTCGGAGCCTACGGCGACGTGCACGGTCTTCGCGCGTGCGAGCTCGGCGCCGGCCTCGTTGCCGAATCGGGCGTTCATCGTGACCGAACGCTCGCCGACCGTGGCGGCCGACATCTCGCAGCGGACGATCTGGCCACGCCGCAGCATCGGGCGTTAACCGATGTGGGCGTGGCGACCAGGAAGCCGTAGCCCTCAACGAACAAGCCCCTCCAGCGGGTGCCCCAGTTCACGCAGGAACGCCTCGAAGGCGTGCTGGTACCACTCCCAGCAGCGGGCATAGAAGACGATTCCGAACGCATCGACCTCATCCAGGTGCAGCCGACGTTCTGTCGGTTCGACGATCCGTTCGGTCGGCGTCTGCTCGGCGATGCTCATCGGGCCCGCCTCGCGGCGCTGGCCTCCATGAACGCCGCCAGCGCGTCGGCGTGCGCCTGCGTCTCCTGACAGGCCAGGGTGACCTCGATCTCGTGGGCCAACGCCTCGGCCAGACCTCGCGGCCGCAGGAGCGCCTTGCTCGCCCGTACGGCCGTCAGAGACCGCTGGCTCAGGCAGGCCAGGCGCTGCTCAGCGACGGCGTTGAGCTCGTCGGCGGGCACCACCTCGTCGACCAGACCGATGCGCAGCGCCTCGCCGGCGTCGATCCGCTCGCCCGCGATGAGCAGTCGACGCGCCGCCCGGTCGCCGACCTTCTCGCGCAGGAGGCAGCTGACACCCCAGTCGCCCGGCAGCGAGAGCTGGGTAAATCCCGTGACGAAGACGGCGTTGTCGGCAGCGACCCGGAAATCGCAGGCCAGGGCAAGGGAGATGCCGGCGCCGGCCACCGGTCCCTTGACAGCGGCGATCGTCGCCTGAGGGAGGTCCACCAGCCGGCGGGTGATGGCGAAGGCGTTCTCCATGAAGCGGCGCGCTGCGTCGCGTGCCTCGGTGAGCCGGTCGCCGCTCATCGTGTGGCGTGCGGGATGTCCCTCCATCATCGTGACGTCCGCACCGGAGCAGAACGCGCGGCCCGCGCCGGTCACGGCGACGGCCGTGACGGCGCGGCTTTCCTCGAGCTCGCTCAGCGCGGCGTGCAGACCGGCGATCAGGTCCCCGTCGACGGCGTTGAGCACCTCGGGCCGGTTGAGCACCAGCCGCACGACCTTGCCCTCCTGCTCCAGCTGGACCGGATTGGTGGCCACGCGAACCACGGTCTCGGCGACGGTCATGACTGCCTCCACCTCGTTCGTTTGTCACGGTCTCGCACCCTCGGCACGGCCGGCGAGGCACCAGACTAACTTCGATCGGTCTATCAATCAATGCCCTTCTGTTGCGTGGTGGGCAGGTCGCGGTCTCCACTGGGTCAGGGGCGCGAGCCGCACTCGGCACCGCCAGACGACCCCGCTTTCACGCTGCACGTACACCCATCTCATGCCCAGCAGCGCCGAGCGAACCCGTGCGGCAGTAGACGCGGCATTCGCCGCCGGTCGACGCGTTGGTGAAGATGTCAAGGGCGATGGCGAGGAATCGGCCGCTCCCGGCTAGCGGGCCGATGCCGATCCGTCCGAGAAGAGGTGGAGGCTGGGATCTGAAGCTGCGACCTCTGGGATACACCCGTAGTGCACTGAGCGCCTGTCGTCGCTTGACACTGTTTGACGTTTCTGACGGATGACCTGCGCAAACGCCACACGTACGACTTCACCGTTTGACACTGGCTGACTCGATCTGCGGCCAAATCCGCCCACTTTCCGCCCACCTTCAAGTCTCCAGCCCTGCGCAGGCAGGCCCCGATGAGTGGGCGGAAACGTCGTTCGACTTTCAAATCCCTGATCATCCTGTGGCAGTTCCGCCACCGGATGCCGGAGACCCGTGAGCGGCAGGCGCTGCGGGTGATGGCCATGTCGTTCTTCGCGCTCGCGGGCTATGTCGCCTTCAAGTCCACGCGCGCCCTGATCGGCGGTAACGACCCGGACTCCTCCCCGGTCGGCGTCGAGCTGGCGGCCGCGTCGCTGGTGGTCATGCCGTTCCTGTCCTGGGCGCAGCGCCGCACCGGCAAGGCACTCGGCTCCAACGCCGTGGTCGCCGACTCCACCCAGACCCTGCTGTGCACCTACCTGTCCGCGGTGCTCCTGGTCGGGCTGGTGCTCAACGCGACCCTCGGCTGGTCCTGGGCCGACCCCTGGCCGGGCTCGTCATCGCCGCGATCGCCCTCAATGAAGGGCGCGAAGCCTGGCGCGGAGAAGGATGCTGCTCGATCAGCAGCTCCCACACCACGGACACCGCGGTGGTCAGCGACGACGACTGCTGCTCCATCGGCGCCACCGACACGCCCGACGCCCAGCCGGTGAGCGACGACGACTGTACCGACGGCTGCTGCGCCGCCGACACCCCACGACCACGATCCCCCGGCGGCAGGCCATTCAGATCAACTCCCGGGCCGACTCCTGAGCGCGGCAAGGGAGACCGCGAGAATCCGAGCCCTCATGGTGTAGTCGCTCAACCCATGGCCGCTGGTCTGGCGCTCCGCTCCCCCCTACTCCCGCCTCACCAACTCCCGTCTCTGCCAGTTGGGACTGTCGGAATTTCGGTGTAAACGGCCCAACACGCCAGCTCGTTGAGTTGGCAGGGAAGGGTCGATGATGACCGAGACACTGCCGAGCATGTCTGCATCGGTGAAGGCGGCCGAGGCGCCGCAGAAGGAGAAGGAGAACCACGACCACAACCGCGTCGAGGCGCAGCTACCGGAGGCGCTCGCGAGGCCTTCGGCGGAGGAACTCGAGGTGGCGCGCGAGCTGGTG
>DGBM01000013.1 GCA_002384765.1 Demequinaceae bacterium UBA4004 | reverse complement strand
AACGAGCGAGTGCCTGACATGCGCACCGACCCTCCACACGCGCCCCTCGGGCGGATCAAGGTCACGTTCCGCCGGCTCGCCGCAGCAGCCGCCCTCGCCCTGCTCGCGCTCCTCGGGCTCGCTGGCGCAGCCAGCGCAAGCCCCGCCCTGCCGTCCGCGCCGTGGGACTGCAAGACCGCCCCAACCGCCTCCATCCCCGACACCGGCCTCCCCGGCTTCTTCGACCCCGCCCCCGACCCCATCCCGGCCCGCGGCGACCCCTGGGCCACCCAGCCCTCGACGACGCTCTACGACCAGTACGGCTACGCCGGACTGACCTGGAACACCTACGACCTCGGCTGCATGGGCGGCCTCGCCGACGTCGACGCCACCATCGACACCTTCATCGGCAACACCTTCATGTCCGCCGGGACCTGGTTGAGCTCTGCCACCAACGGCATCCACAACCGCGTCGCCCACCCCGAGCAGTACATGCAACCCCTCGACGACGTCGTGGCCACCGTCACGACCCGGCTCAACACCGCCATCTGGTCACCGTGGGGCGTCGTCGCCATCCTCGCAGTCGCTGCCCTGCTGCTCTACTACTCCCTGCACGGCCGGCTCTCCTCCGTGATGATGGCCGCCGCCTGGGCCCTGCTCGTCCTCGGTATCGTCTCCGGGATCTCGCAGTACCCGACCCGGGTCGCGAGCTTCTTCGACCAAGCCGTCACCGGCTCGATCGCCTCGGTCAACCAGAGCAGCGCCGGCCTGACCGAGACCGCCCCCGGCGACCCCACCCGCGCCCAAGGCGCCCTCGTCGTCGACGAGATCCTCTACCAAGCCTGGCTCCGCGGCCAGTTCGGCGACCCGGACAGCCCCGCCGCCAAGAAGTGGGGCCCGATCCTGTTCCGGGAGAGCACCTTCAGTCGCGCCGAGCTCGCCGCCGCCCGCGCCGAACCCGACGGCATCCAGCGCGTCACCGAGCAGAAGGCCAACGACTGGGTCACCACCACCCAGGAGATCCAAGACCAGGACCCGCTCGCCTACGCCGCTATCCAAGGCAAGGCCAAGGGCCGCGCAGGCGCCGGGTTCATGGCCTTCATCGGCGCCCTGTTCACCGCCCTGTTCCGCCTCGTCGCCGACCTGTTCGTCTTCGCCGGGCTCGTCATGCTGCGCCTGCTCGTCATGTTCTTCCCCGCCGCCGCAGTGTTCGGCGTCATCGCACCGATGTCGACCATCGTGCGCCGCATCGGCAACATCGCCGGAGCCTCGGTCATCAACGTCATCGCCTTCGGCGCCGGCGCCGCAGTCCATGCCGTCGCGATCGCCGCCATCCTGTCCCACGCCAACGGAACCGGCATGGGAATCCTCACCCTCGTCCTGTGCCTCGTCGTATCGGTGGCCGCGTTCATCCTGCTGCTGCCGCTGCTGTCGTTCGCCAACATCCTCGGCCACTCACCACGCGGCAACAGCCTGATGCGCACCGCCCGCCGCTCCGTGCTCGGCTACGTCGTCGGACGCAAAGCCGTCGAGGACGGGTACGACGACACCAACCACCGCAAGAGACGAACCGGCAAGCCCACCGTCACCGGCGAAGGCACCGACACCGGTGAGGCACCCACCGGCGTAGGCCCGGCCCGTGACGGGCGCAGGCTCAACCTGCCCGTCGAGTCCATCGGCCGCCGCTACGACACCGTCACCTGGACCCAACCCGACATCCCCACCTCGAGGCGCGACGTGCCCGGACGGGTCACCGCCATGAGCTCCGCCCTGCCACGAACGAGCTTCACGGCGGGCACCCGCGCTCCCGAAGACACAGGCGACCCGGGAGCCCTTGTTGTTGCTGGTCCGTCCCGAGTCCCCAGCTCGCGGCCAAGTCCACCCCCCGGTGGGAGCGAGCCCAGCGGCATACGGCATCAAGATCTGTATGACCCCAGCTCGCGGTCGACGGGTGACCTGCCCGCGAAGTCAGGGACGCTCGTGGACGAGCTGCCCTCGGGGATCCGTGAGATCCGCGCGGTCAGGACGCACGACTGCCATGCAGAGGTCACCGACGCGGGTGTGCAGACCCGGTTCTATGACGCGACGACCAAGCAGTTCATCACCGCAGACCCCGAGGAACTGACGCCCGAGCGGGGCGAGGGGAGGAGCCGTGACTGACCGCCTGCACCGACTCATCGAATGGCCGCTCTGGTCCTGGAAGCACCTCGGCGCCACCGTGGCCGGCATCCTCGTCCTGGTCGCGTTCATCGGCAAGGCCTCCAGCGCGCTGTCCCCTGAGGCGGACCCGACCCACACCAAGGTTGCCGGACTTCCGGTGGTGACTTCACCGAGTCCGCTGCCCACGTCTCCAGAGGCCACGGTCCCGCAGCCGAGCCCATCCTCGAGCTCAGGGGTCGCAGCGACATCGCCCGCGCCCATCGGGCCATGTGAGCAGGTCGTCGCGCGCTTCGCTGCCGAGTGGGCCACCACCAGCCGGCCCGCCGCGGAATGGCTCACCGCATTGAAGGACAAAGCTACCCCCGCCTTCGTCACGCAACTCGAGAAGGTCGACCCCGCCCGAGTCCCGGCCAGCCAAGTGCTCGGCACCCCCCAAGAGGTAGCGCCCGGCGCATCGCCACGGACGTTCAGGCTCGTCACCGACGGCGGCCGGATCGACATCGCCACCGAAAAGACCGGCGACAGCTGCCTGGTCAGCGGGCTCGAGCCGGCGGAGAACATCGCCGGTGCCCCCATCCCGGCACTGACACAGGTGCCCCCTACTGCGGCGGGAGGGTGACATGGTCATCGAAGCTGCAGCGCTTGCCGCCCGGCAAATCCTGTGGAGGCGGATTCGCCGGGCCCTGATCGCGATCACGCCGTTGGTCCTCGTCGGAGGCCTGGCAGCCGTGCTGCTCATGGCCCTCGTCGGTCGGTCCGCACAGCAGCAAACGCCCTCCGTTGGGGGAGCGTGCCCGGGCTCCGTTATGGACACCGCCGTCGGCGTCGATGGCTTGTCTCCCGAGCAAGCGATGAACGCTCGCACCATCGTCGCCGTCGGGCGCGAACTGGAGGTCCCCGCCTACGGCTGGGTGATCGCCATCGCGACCGCGATGCAGGAGTCCAACCTGATCAACGTCAACTACGGCGACCGCGACAGCCTCGGACTCTTCCAACAACGCGCCGCCTGGGGATCCACCACCCAGCGGATGGACCCGGTCACCTCAGCTCGCATGTTCTACACCGGCGGTATGCAAGGCCAGCCCGGACTCCTGGACATCACGGGATTCCAGGCAATGGACGTCACTGTCGCCGCCCAGGCCGTGCAACGCAGCGCGTTCCCGAATGCGTACGCCAAGTGGCAACCACTGGCCATGCAAGTCGTTGGCGACCCCACCGTCCTGTCCGCCTCGTGCTACGCCAACGCAGCATTCATGGGAGACGGACCCGCTGGCAGCAAAGCCCTGGCCGCGGCCCTCGCCCAAGTCGGCGTCCCGTACTCCTGGGGCGGCGGAACCATGAACGGCCCCAGCGAAGGCTTCGGGTCAGGCGCCGGAGTCGTCGGCTTCGACTGCTCCTCGCTCACCCAATTCGCTTGGCACCAAGCCGGCGTCAGCATTCCCCGGGTTGCCAGCGCACAAGCCGCAGACGTGCACCGACTCCCGATCGACCCCATCTCGTGGCGCCCCGGCGACCTCGTCTTCTTCCACGCCCCCGGCGACCCGGCCGGCTTCTTCCACCACGTGGCCATGTACGACGGCCAAGGCGGCATCGTCCACGCACCCCGACCAGGACTCACCGTCGAGGTCGTCCACGACTTCCTCTCCATCGACTACTACGAAGGGGAACTCGCCTTCGTCGGCCGGCCCAACGGCCCTGAAGTGGGTCCGTCGTTGGTGGGGGACAGGGCTCGCGATGAGTGAGCTCACCCCAGGGGAGATCCAGGCGCGCTTCGCCGCGCTGGTTGGTGACCTCGACGTCGACCCGCAAGGGGACCTGACTCAGCGATGGGGGCACCCCGCCATCCTCGTGCGGCGACTCACCGACGACTTCGAGAGTGTCGCCGGAAGCCGCGCTCGACTGCTCTTGGCCACCTGTAGCGAGAATCAGGAACTCGCCGCACACGGATGGCGCACCGACCTGCGAATCCTTGGCGACACTCCCACTCAGGCTGGTGAGGCTGACGGGGCGACCGTGCGCGTCATTGACGAAGCCGCCTTCTACAACGAGGACCACATATCGGCCGTCCTCGTCGACCGCTCCCAACTCTGGGTTGAAGAACTCGTCCGAGTGCCCCCCAACAGTGTCGACCTCGCCGGGCCCGGCGCCTGGCTCTCGGAGGCCCCCGAGGATCCGAACGAGCCGATGATCGAGCCTCTTCATCCCATCGCCCGGCGCCCGCACCTGATCGGCTCACGGCTCGCTCGAGACCTCGGCGGTGGGCGCTTCCAGACGGATCTTCGTGCGGTCTCGCCAGCGCGAGTGAGCAAGGACGGCGAAATCGTCGTCGCAGTCGTTCGCGAGGAGACCTGGTACGGAGGGAACGCATTCGATCAGGCTCGCTCGTCCGGCGCGCGGCACCTCCCGGCTGATGAGCTTTGGGTCGAGTGACCTTTAGGAACAGCTGATGGGTTCTCCAGACGGTCTGCCGGGTCGGGGTGCAGGTCCGGACGACGTCCAAGGTAGTGCGGCGCTTGAAGATGGCTGGGTCGTGAAGAACCATCGACAGTGGCCGTGTGGGTGGTTCCGGGGCATCTACTGCTGAAACAGATACGCCACCGCGGTGCCCGAACTAGGAGAGCCACTCGCTGCAACGCCCCTTGTGCCCTTCGATATCATCGGGCAAGCATGCGCAGGCGTGACGATCGCGCCACTCGACTAGCGGTGAGGGGGATGCGTGGTCTACTACCACGTTCGAATATCCGTGCAGGGGCAAAGGCGCGATGAGGTGAAGAACGATCTCAACGAAGAGACTCTGGAAAATCAGGTCCTTGCTCCCTATCGCAACGGGTACCCAGTGACGATGAATGGCAAGACGTACAGCTGGGACCAGGTTGATCGGGTGAGAGTGAGCGTGAGTGACGTTCCCAGTGCCGCACTTATCGAACAGATCAGGGCGGCTGACCGCAGTTCCAGTGTCGCCGTGGTGGGCGGTGCTGGTTACGGTTGGCGGGCTGCGGCTCGGGCAACTGACGTCACAGATCAGTTGATTACCGGCCCTCCGGGCTCAGCTCAGCAGCCGGTGCCGGCGACCGAGCACAACTTCGCCGCTGATCCTACGTCTCAGCAGGCAAGCGAAGGCTCCCTCCCTGACTCCCGTGCGGTATTCGTCGTGGCGGGCCGCGATTCGCGCGCTTCATCGGCGATCGGTGCCCTGCTTCGAGCGCTGGGACTACATGTCATCGAATGGGAACATGCAGTGGCTAGGACCGGACTGCCTAATCCATATGTCGGCGATGTTGTGGAGGCCGGCCTCCGTATGGCCGGCGCGGCTGTTGTCTTGCTGACACCTGACGACTTGGTCCGGCTCCGCGATGATCTCTTGCATGAGAATGACGGCAGCGAAGAACGCGATATTCGCGGCCAGGCTCGCCCGAATGTCTACTATGAGGCGGGAATCGCGGACGCGCTTGGGCGTGAGCGTACCGTCATCATTGAAATGGGCAACGTCAAGTCATTCAGTGACGTGGCGGGCCGTCATGTGGTTCGGTATGACGGCAGCGCAGCAAGGAGGCATGCGCTCGCCGAGCGGTTGCGACTAGCGGGGCTCACCATTGACACCGGGGGTCAAGACTGGCTCACCGCGGGGGACGTCACGGACATTCTGCAGTCCACGCGAGTCGCGATCCAGAAGGCAGGGAAGCAGGCCTCCGAGGAGGCCATCGTCGATCAGGCCGCATTCATCCAGCAAATAGATGTTGTATTTGCGTTCCACGACCAGTTGACGCGCCGCGCGAAGTACGAAGACCTTTCCGACCTGGCAGGCGAATCCCTAGAGTTGACCTTCAGAGCTCAGGCGCTGATTGATCGATTTGCAGCCGACACCCCCTACGCGTTGGAGGCAGAGCGGGTGAGGGGCGATGAGCCAGTTGAGCGTATTCCGATCCTGCTGGCGGCACTCCGGTCGCTGCGTGCAGAGGCCGTCCTCTGAAGGCTCCACCGACCCTAGCGGTTGGAGGCATTTGAGGGCGTTTGGGCGGCCGCTGGTATTCTCAGCGCCCGTCTGCACCCTGCGACGATCAATCCTGGAAGGCCCCTTTTACTTGACCCCGACGCCATCGAGTCTCGCAACTGGGCGCCGGATGCTTTGACTGCACGTGTCAACGCCTGCCTGGGCGGTTGTGTGGTTGTCGAGCCTTAGGCTGGGGGAGTGCAACCGTGGAGCGCACGTTGGGCTGATGCCGTCGCTCGTGACCTGATGCAGGGCATGGGCGCGAGGTGGTCGCATGTTCAGAACGTGGGTGCGGCTGCTGAGGCACTGGTTGTGCATGGTGTCGATCCCGTCGTCGCCGTCGCCGCGTGGCTCCACGACATCGGCTACTCGGCCCGCGTGAGAGTGACAGGCTTCCATCCGCTGGATGGTGCGAAGTTCCTTGCTCTCCGAGATGCGCCGTCAGAAGTCGTGTCGCTTGTCGCCTATCACACGGGCGCCGAGTATGAAGCGGCTCAACGGGGATTCGCGAGCGAACTCGCGACCATCGCCCGACCGAGTCAGGACAACTTGGACGCGCTTACCTTCGTCGATCTCACCGTCGGGCCGACGGGCGAGCGGGTCACGGTGGATCAGCGGATCTCGGAGATCCTCGAGCGATACCCCGAGAGCGACCCTGTTCACCTGGCCGTGCAGGCCTCGTCTGGCTACCTCCGTGAGTGCGCTACCCGTGCCGAGCTGCGGTGGGCCGGAATTGCTGGCCGCTAGCCGATGAAGGGCTCCGGCCGGCGCTCGAGGTAGTGGTCGATTCGCAGCCGCATGGACGGATGCATCTTTAGGTTCGCCATGTCCGCTGGCGCTACCCATCGCACGGCCTTGCTTTCCGAGCTGGTCCGCGCCTGCCCGCCGAGGACACGCGCCCTGAAGCACAGGGAGAACTGCTGGCGGACCTCGCCGTCGTCGTAGGCCATGACGTGGTTGGGGTTCGTGTACGTGCCAATCAGGCCGGTCACCTCGACGTCGTACCCAGTCTCCTCCCGGACTTCGCGCACCACCGTCTGGGCGATGGTCTCCCCGATGTCGTGGCCACCCCCTGGCAGCGCCCAGAGGTTGTTGTCGGTCTTGTGGATCAAGAGGATTCGTCCCTCGGAGTCCTCAACGACGGCGGTTACCGATGGAACGACGCTGTTGGCTTTGGGGGCGTTCGGATCGTCGATGTAATCGATGCGGGCCATGAGACGACGTTACGTGAGGTCCTTGGCCGTGATCGGTCGGGCGCGTTCCCAGGTTCGCTCAAAGCCCTCCATGTAGTGGTCGAACAGTCGGCCACCCGGCAATCGGTGAAACTGGAGCACCGGGGAGCTGCCAGCGGGTGCGCCGAGACTGTGAGTGTTGGCTAGCAGGTCGCTGTCGAATCGATAGATCGAGTTGTAGAGCGTGGACCCGTGCATTCGACCCGAGACGTTCGGTTCAAGTAGGAGAGGCCGGAAGTACTTCCATGTGAGGGTGCACCGGTCCGCGAGAGAGGCGCCAATGTCTTCTTCCTCGCCTCGAAGGCTCACCGCCTGCGATTTCGGATCGCCGAGGCAGATGCGGATCCGCACACCGGCCCGAGCTCGCTGGATGAGACTGGCGTCGAAGTCTGGAATCGCATCATGCAGGAAGGTCCCGGCGAACGCGAGCAGGTCGATCGCCTCGGTCGACTGCGCGATCAGTCCCGTGATCATGCCCATCGGTAGCGAGCCTCGGGTGAGATGCAGGCCCACGAACTCGTCCCGGCTCGCGGAGCGGCTCTGAACATCCGATACGGCCGTGGGCCAAAGGAACCCGTCGTCCTGACCAAGTAGCGCGGCAACTGCAATTCGATGCGTGCGATGGGGGACGCGCGCCTGACTGATCCACCGCTCCACCGTCTTGGGGTCGACCCCGATTCGCTCGCTGACGGCTTGGGTCGTCAGTCCGGCGCCGACGATCGCCGCCCGAAGTCGCTCGTTCGTCATGTGGTTTCTCCTCGCTCGGCACACCAAGGGACGTTTCAGTTAACCACAAGACGTCCTAAAACGTCCCTTGACGTGGTTATTACGTCCCGGTTCGCCCCGATCTGATGACAGTGGACCGATTGAGGTCCTGGCAACAGCACCCAATGGGGGTGCTGCCGTAGATGCCGAGGAGGCAGAGTCATGAAACTGGTCGTCGACACGCAGGGCAAGACGTTCACGGTCACCAAGGCCGCGGTGGAGAAGCAGGACCAGAACGGTCGTCAGAAGCAGGACCGGATCACCAACGAGCCGCTCTGGGTTGTCCAGGTGATGGCGCTCGACGAGACGGGCGGAGAGATGCTCAACGTCACCCTGGCTGGACAGATGCCGAAGGTGACGGTGGGCACGGCAATCGGCCTGGTCGAGCTGGAAGCCATCCCGTGGGCCACGAACGGCAAGAACGGTGTGGCGTTCCGGGCGAAGCAGATCACGATGCTCGGGGCCACGAAGGCTGCTTGACCCACTCCACGCGGACCCAACCAGGTCTGTCGAACTCCTGAAGGACGTGCGTGATGACTCATCACATCCGACCGATCTCAGGTCACAGGTCGCCGGCACCAGTCCGGCCCGTGTCCGTGCTCACCGCCCGCGCCAGGGCGAACGAGCAGGCACAACAGCACATCGAGGACGCGCAGCATGAAGCCGAGCGTCTGTGGAGGGCATCGATCATCGCGGCCGCACGACAGGCAACACCACAGGACCATCTCGCAGCACTGGAGAAGGCCCGCGACGTGGCGTTCAGCCTCTGGTGTGACCTGACACCGATCGACGGGCCAGTTGGCCCGACAGCCTCATAAAGAGAGCAGCCCCCGTAGGGGCTGCTCCCGGAAGTCGACCGCGGGGCCGGGCTTGGCCTGAAGAACCGTCCGGCCTCGTGGTCTTTCCAACTCAACCCGTTTTCCTCGAATGGGAAGGGCGAGTCATGTTCAAAACTACACGCCCCCACGACCATCGCCGTGGAGGCAAGAACTGGAACCACACACCGACTCCCCGCCACCGGGAGCGGTTCCTGCTGTTCATCGTCGTCGGCGCCCTGTGGCGCTGGCGCTGGGAACTGATCACCATCCTCGCGGTCGCGGGGATCTACGACCGGCTCGCGAAGGCCGGCTACTCGACACTGCTCATCGTCATCCTCATGGTCGCTGCTCTGGCGGCCGTGCTCGCGTTCGGGCCGACCCGCCGGTTCGCCAGGAACCGGTTCTGGTGCGTCATGGACCGTCACCGGCTACGGGTGTGCATGAGCGAGCTGCGCACCTACAACTACTCCGGCCGGGCAGCGTTCATCCTGGCCGCCAGGTCCACCCGAGAGGGCGAGGCCGTCTGGCTGTGGCTCCGCCCGGGCCTGTCGGTCGGCAACCTCGAGCAACGGACCGAGGCCATCGCCGCCGCCTGCTGGGCCCGGGATGCCCGGGTCCGTCGCTCACCCAAGGTCGCCGCCCTGGTCCGAGTGGACATCCAACGCCGCGACCCACTCGCTCGCGCCCACATCGAGTCACCACTGCTCGCCACGACCCGGCACCTGCCGGCCGGCGAGGTCAACCCGACTCGGGCGCTCCACCTGATCCGCGCCGGTGACGCGTCACCACACGACGCCGGCTCGCCGATTCACGCACCGGCACCTACGTCCGCAGGGGCCGCTGGGTCGGCCAAGCAGACCGTCAAGGAGCCGAAGACCTCGGCTCGATCCGTTGGCACAACCGCAGCCGCATCCACGAGCTACGGCGCCCCAGTCATCTCACGCAACGGAGAGGACGTGAGCGACTATGTCTGACCTCACCCCGCCGCCGGCATCAAGGCCAGCCTCAAGGTCACAGGGGTTGAGGAAGGGTCGGTCCCGCCGCACGGCGGGGCCCTCCCCATCCCACGCCACCACCACTACCTCGACGACTCGGCACGGTCCCGTCTCGGGGCTGTCGATCTACCTGCCCATCTACCTCGGCACCCAACAGGGCGGCGCACCCGCCGAGGTGGGCCTGATGTACCGGAACATGCTGCTCGCCGGAGAGCCCGGCTCGGGCAAGTCCGTCGCCTTGAACAACATCGTCGCCCACGCCGCGCTGTGCCCGGACGTCGAGCTCGTCCTGATCGACGGCAAGCTCGTCGAGCTCCTCCCCTGGGCGCCGGTCGCCGACACCTTCGTCGGCAACGACCCTCTGACGTGCCTGGCCACCCTGCAACGGGTGCAACGCATCATGGAGGCACGCTACGAAGACCTGGCCCGATCCGGCCGCCGCAAGATTGAAGTGGCCGACGGGATGCGGGCGATCATGCTCGTCATCGACGAGCTGGCCTACTTCTCCGTGACCGTCGGCGATGAGAAGACCCGGGCCGCGTTCATCACCATGGTCCGCGACCTCGTCGCACGGGGCCGCGC
Source organism: Demequinaceae bacterium UBA4004 (assembly GCA_002384765.1). Next base: position 4,642 of record DGBM01000013.1, on the reverse strand, counting down.
CGCCGGCGTCATCGTCGTCGCCGCAACCCAACGACCCAGCGCCGACATCATCCCCACCTCGCTGCGGGACCTGTTCGGCTACCGGATCGCGTTCCGGTGCACCACCGACTCCAGCAGCGACATCATCCTCGGCCAGGGCTGGGCCAAGGAGGGCTACTCCGCCAAGCAGATCAACCCCGACGACCGCGGCGTCGGCCTGCTGCTTGCCGAAGGGGGACTGCCCACCCGGATCAAGACCGCGAACCTCACCGACGACGACATCCAGGTCCTCGTCAACCGCGCCGCCTGGCTACGCGCATCCACCACGACACCAGACACGACTGCCACCGGAGGTGAGCATTCATGACCACGAACCACACCACCCCGAAGGCCGGCTCGGCCCTCGAAACCATCACCGGCAGCCTCGCCGGAATCGATGCCGGAATCCATGCCGACCCGTCCCTGGTCGCAGGCACCGAGACCAAGCTCGCGCAGACCGCAAACGAGTCGATCCGGGCGATCAACCACCTGACCATCGACGGCAAGGCCATCCCCGCCCCGGAGGTCTACGACCTGCTCGGCCACCTCAAGTGCCTCGGCTACGGCCTCGACCAGGTCATCCGGCAGCTGTCCCGGGCTCTCGGCGCCTCCCTCGGCGTCTATGCCGTCTACGAGGACGACGGCGGCAACCCCGAAGAGTCCGTCATGTACGCGATGGACGCGATGCGCCTGGCTGCCGAACACGGCGCCCGGATCGGCGCGCTGCTCGAGGGAGCACAGACCGACATCTCCCGCCAGGGCTACCACCGCAATCCCAGCCGGAAGCCCAACCCCCACCCGAGGGAGGGCCGATGAGCACCACCACCAGCTCACGGGCGACGAGCTCACGCACGGCCCGGGCCACCTCGCCCGCGACGGTGACACGTGCGCGTCAAGGCGACGCGTTCACCACCATCCAGCTCGTGGCCGCGCTCGAGGCGGCTTGGAACGCGGTCCGGTCGAGCCACCCGGACGTTCCCGAAGCGGTCATCATCATCGGGTCCGGGACCACCACGAAACAGGCCAAGTGGGGCCACTACGGCTCGCTGCGTTGGCAGCACGGCGAGAGCCGGCTATCCGAGGTCCTCATCTCCGGCGAGGGCCTCAAGCGGCCACCCACGGAAGTGCTCACCACTCTGCTGCACGAGGCCGCCCACGGGCTCGCCGACGCACGCGGGGTCAAGGACACCTCTCGCCAGGGTCGCTGGCACAACCAGAAGTTCGCCAAGCTCGTCGACGAGCTCGGTCTCGACGCGCACAAGGACGACCGCATTGGCTGGTCCGTGTGCACCCTTCGCGCCGCGACCGAACAGCGCTACACCGGTGAGCTCGACGCACTGAAGGCGGCGCTGTCCGCCTACCGGCACCCGGAGCTCCACCTCGAGGCTGGCCGGACCAGCAGCAACAACGCGCTGGCCTGCCTGTGCACCTGCCCGCGGCGGATCCGCGTCGCCCGGGCCGTCCTCGACGAAGGAGGCATCACCTGCGAGGTCTGCGGGGACACCTTCGAACCCGCCGAGAGCGCATGAGCAGCCCGTCATGAGTTCGGACGCCTCGATGTTGGCTCTCACCCCTGGGACACGTGCCCCGGGGGTGGGGGTGAGCACCGAGCCCGCCCAACCTGCACTGTTCCCCTTGCCTCGACCGGCCCGGCGAGCCCCCTCCCGCCTCGGCCTGCCCTCGCGCCCGGTCACGCCCGCCGACCAGGCCGTCGAGCGTGGCGCGCGGGACGACTATTGGCGGTGGATGGACCACGTCAGCCCGGCCGCTGCCTGCACCCGCCCGATCCAGCTCCGCGGCGAAATCCACGAGGTGTCCGAGCGCACGGGGGCCATCCTGTCGACCCGGACCACCGACGCGATGCCGGACGGGGTCATCTACAAGGCGTGCGGCAACCGGCGCGCCACCGTCTGTCCCGCCTGCGCCGAGGTCTACCGGGCCGACACCTACCAGCTGATCCTCGCCGGCATCAACGGCGGCAAGGGCATCCCCGACACCGTCCAACTGCACCCGTGCGTGTTCCCCACCTTCACCGCGCCCTCGTTCGGGCCGGTCCACTCCACCCGCGCCAAGCGCTCCACCACGCCGGGACAAACGCCCGTGCATCGCATCTGCCGCCCCGGCCGCAAACCGAAGGTCTGCCCGCACGGCGTCGACCTGCGCTGCCACCAGACCCACGCCGAAGGCGAACGGATCCTCGGCACCCCGCTGTGCCTGGACTGCTACGACTACAACGGCCAGGTCGTCTGGAATGTCATGTCGGGCGAGCTGTGGCGCCGCACCATGGACAACGCCCGCTCCCTGCTGAACGCCTGGGCCAAGAAGCACGCCACCCAGTTGCGCCTCTCGTACGGCAAGGTCGCCGAGATGCAGGCCCGCGGCGTCGCCCACTTCCACGCCCTGGTCCGCCTCGACGGCAAGGACCCCGACGACCCGGACACCCTGCTGGTCCCGCACCTCACCGCCGACCACCGGCTCCTCCGCTACGCGATCACCAAGGCCGCCACGTCGACCAGGTTCCGCACCCCGGCGCACCCCGACCAGCCCGACGGGTGGCTCATCCATTGGGGCCACCAGCTCGACATCCGCGAGGTCCGCCTCAACGTCGATGGCGAGATCACCGAGTCCGCGGTCGCCGGCTACCTGGCCAAGTACGCCACCAAGTCCACCGAAGACACCGGCCACACCTCGAGCCGGATCACCGGCGACACCATCGAGATGTACACCTCCGACCCGGCCTCACACACCGGTCGGATCATCGACGCCTGCTGGCGCCTCGGCCGCCCCGGCTGCGACGACCTCAACCCCAACCCCGAGGCGAACTCAGGCCGGCTCTCCTACACCCGACTGCGCCGCTGGGCACACATGCTCGGCTTCGGCGGCCACTTCTCCACCAAGTCCCGCGCGTACTCCACCACACTCAAGAAGCTGCGGGAGGCCCGACTCCTCTGGCGCCGCGAGCACCACCGCACCACCGAACACACCGACGTCGAGACCACCCTCATCGTCGGAACCTTCAGCTTCGCCCAATCCGGCTGGCGCAACACCGGTGACGCCATGCTCGCCAACACCGCAGCCGCCCTCGCCCGCGAACGCCGCCGCGTCGGCATGGAGGAGGCCGCTTCCCTTGACGCGTACGTGTCAGAACACGTGAGCGTCCACGAATTCGCTTCGTAGGAAAGGAGACCCAAATGTCGAACACCATTCGCGACGCGACACCAGAGCTGTCGGTCTTGCTGACCACCGCGGAGGTCGCGAAGATCCTCAAGGTGAACGCCAGCACGCTGAGCCGGTGGCGGACCAACGGCGGAGGTCCCCGCGTCACCTGGTTGTCGCCGCACATCCCGCGGTACCAGAGCCGCGACGTCCACGCGTGGCTCCAGAAAGTCGCGTCGTGACCATCAAGAAGCTGCCGTCGGGCAGGTTCAACGCCGTGCTCAAGGTGGGGCGCGTCTACGCGGAGAGCCGCACCTTCGACACCAAACGGGCGGCCCAGGAGTGGCTCACTCGTCAGCGAGCTGCGCTGGCCGGTGGCGTCGACCCAAGAGCAGGCCGCGCCCGCGTCAACGCGCTCCTGCCAGTGTGGCTCGAGGAGCGTTCACACACCGTGTCCCGCAAGACGTTCGTCGCAGACAAGGCCGTCGTGCGACTGCTGCCCACGTCGGTCAGCGTGATGGCCATCAATGCAGTGACCGATCGTGAGGTCACCAAGGCCCTCGTCGCCCTCGCCCGTGACGGCATGGCCGAGTCCTCGATCCGGCGCTTCCGCGCATCCCTCTCCTCCTTCTTCGCCTGGGCCGTGCGCGAACGCGTCATTCAGACCAACCCGGTCCTGTCGACCCGCGTGCCCAAGGCACGTCAACCACGCATCGAGATGTACCCCTTCAGCGAGCAGGAGCTCGAGGAGCTCCACGCTGCCGCGGCGCTCAAAGACGAACGGCTCGCAGACCTGCTCCTCATCGCAGGCTGGACCGGACTGCGCTGGTCCGAGCTGCGCGCCATCCGCGGCCGCGACTTCGTTGAAGTACCGATGCCCATGCTCATCGTCCAGGTCGCCGAACCTGAGGGCGTCGACGTCAAGAGCACCAAGTCCGGCAAGGCACGTCGGGTGCCCATCGCAGACCGGATCCTGCCGATCGTCCGAGATCTCGCAGCCAACCGCGAGCCGGGCGACCTGCTGTTCGTCACCTCACGCGGGCATCGCCTGCACTCCACCGCCGTGAAGCGGACCCTCGACTGGAAGGTCACGGCCAAAGGCCGGCGCATCCATGACCTGAGGCACACCGCGGCCTGTCTCTGGCTGGCCAGGGGAGTCGACCCGGTCACCGTCCAGGCGTGGATGGGACACGCCTCGATCGCCACGACGAACGTCTACCTGCACCACCTCGGCACGACCGCCGACGAGGCGGGTTTGGACCGCCTGAACAGGGGGTTTGCGCGTCGGGGGCAAACAGGGNNCACAGCCCCTTGATGCGACAGGAAGACTAACACCAGGAGCGCCGCCACATGAAACCGGCCACCCACCCCAGCCGCAGCGGCGGGTTGATGCCAGGTCGGGACCCCCGGGGTTACCGAAGTGGCGTCAACCGCGGCGCTGGCTACACCCAGCTGGGGAACCACATCC
>DGBM01000031.1:4235-4708 GCA_002384765.1 Demequinaceae bacterium UBA4004 | reverse complement strand
CGCCGTTCGGTTTGATCATTTGGGAGCTCATAGTGAGGTCGGCGCCGCTCCCGTATCCCGCTGCTGCTGCGGTGTAGGCGGGCACCGAATCGCCGGGGCTCTTGTTGGTCGCCGAGGACGACGCGGTCACCGCGTGGGTGTGCGGAGCCACCTGCTGCGCAGTCAAGGTCACCTGCTCCTCCCCGCTCACCTCGCCCTGTGTGCGCGGGCTTAGGCCCGGCCCCTGGCCGGCGCTGATCGTTGCCCGACCGCGCAGGTCCGGCAACGCGAAACTCGTTTGGCCGTTGCCGCCGTACGTGGTCCCCAAGAGTGAGAACAGGGCGGAGTTTTGGCTGATCTGCAGAACCTGGCCCTGGCACTGAGCCCAACCTCTGGGCGCGAAGGCGAAGCCGAAGTTGCGGATCTCGCCAAGGAAAGGCTCGGTCATGGGGACGCTCCTAATGTTGGTCAGCGAGGGCGCGATCAGACGGCCG
>DGBM01000031.1:0-4148 GCA_002384765.1 Demequinaceae bacterium UBA4004 | reverse complement strand
GCGAGCTCGGGTCTCGGCCGTGAGCAGACGTACCGCGACGACAAAGTGTCGTACGCCGAGTGCCCGCGCCATCGCAATCCGCATCCGCAACCCCGTGCGCACCGCGGCGGGACGTCGCCGACCTCCCGGGGTAACGACGTACGGCCGATTCGGGGGAGCATTCAGACCGTGAGCTTTCAGGTGCTTGTGCAGCGCGGCCGAGTTGCGCTCGGCGACGGCGACGCCATCCAGGCGGTACACCGTGATGTGTTGTGCAAGCCCCGAGCACGCAGCGCACCGACCGTCGTACGCGACGACGAGCTGACCCTTCAAGTCGGGCGCGTGCACCGGCATACCCACCTCCGAACATCGCAACGGCTAAACCAAACTAACCGGAGACCACTACCAGACCGATCGCCACCAGACCAATCGACGTCGACTCCTGCAGCGCAAACGACAGGCTGTGTTGATCGCTTCGTCGTGCTCGCGACGGTGCCGGCATGGAAAACGACGTCGCCGTACTATTTCCGGCTGTCGTCGCAGTCGATCTCACTGCGATCGGGAGGATCGACCAGCTCGTCACGATCCTTGAGGTCCTTGGGGACGTGGAGGCGCCAACCGGCCCAGGCGAGCAACCCGAGCGGGATCGGCAACCAGAACGAGAACAGTCGATACAGCAGCGTTGCGACGAGCGCTGTCTGCGCAGGCACGCCGACCAGAACCAGCAGCGCAGTCAAACCGGCGTCCACCAAACCCACGCCGCCGGGCGTGATCGGGATGATCGCGAAGGCCTGCGCAACGACGTACGCGAGAAGCACCTGACCAGGGCGCACGTGCGCATCAAATGCCACCAGTGCGGCAATGAGCGCGGCGTAGTCGAACATCCGGTTTGCCGCAGCTGCGATCACCGCGCGCCACCAGTGGCCCTCGAACGCGCTCGCGACCCGGTCCCGTTGGGTCAACAGCGCGTGTGCCACTGACTCGCCGGTTATTGAAGACCGCACCAGGTGGAGCGCCTTGCCGATACCGTGTCCCGCTGCCGAGATCAGCCGCGGCTGGGTGAGGGCGGCGATTCCTACGGCCACGATGATGACTGCCAGGACCAGCGATACGGCAAATCCGAGCTGCAGCTGTCTGGCCGGCGACGGGCCGAGGATCATGGCCGGAATGGTGAGGACTGGGAGCAAAAATAGGACCGCGCCGGTGAGCAGACCGGACGCCGCCAGGCCTGAGGCCACTGTCGAAGCGGGCTGACCGGCGCCGATGAGCACCTTCGCCTGGACGACGGCTCCGGTGGCTGCGCCGCCGGGAATGACTTTGCTCGCGGCGTTTCCGGCTAGCTGGGCCGCCGCAGCAGGACCCCAGCCCAGCCGCGGCGCATGTTGCGCGCGCGGTGAATCGGTTGGATCAGCAGCGCCACCACCGGAGCCAAGTGCGATCCGGGTCAGCCACCACAACGACGCGAAGCTGGCTACCACCAGCAGGAAAAGCACCAGAAACCACGCCACGGCCACGTCGGCAAGCTGCGGCCACGCGTTGAACATGGTCAGTAGGCTCGGTGTGACCAGGTATAGACCGACGGCGGTAACCGCCAGTCCGACGGTTCGCCATCCCCACTGTCGCACCAAAGCTCGCGCCGAAGATGCCATAGCTACTGCGGTGAACGCAGGGTGCGATGGGAAGGGGTCACGCAGCACAGTCAACCATCCCGGTCGCGAGGCGCGTCGATCTCGTCGCGCCGGCACCGGTCCCGGTCCCGGTCCTGATATCGGGTCCAGCGGCGGGCGTTTCGAGCGTGCGCTCCCTTGTGGCTAAGGTGAAGGGTGACTCACACCACCTACGGCACGCTGGTGCCCGAAGGAGACGACATGGCATACGAGTTCACCCAAGAAGGCAAGGACCTGCTTGAGAAGGTCAAGGCCTACATGGACGAGCACATCTACCCGAACGTGGATGCGTACCACGAGGAGGCGGAGAAGCTCGGGCACAATGGCTTCCCCGCGATGCTCGACGATATGAAGCGGGCAGCGCGTGATCAGGGGCTGTGGAACCTGTTCATTCCGCACCTCGACCCGGGCGCTCCCGGCACCAAGCTCTCGAACGTCGACTATGCCCCGATCTCCGAGGAGCTGGGCAAGGTCGGCTTCGCCTCACAGGCCCTCAACTGCGCCGCACCGGACACCGGCAACATGGAAATCCTCAACATGTACGGGTCGGAGCGGGTGAAGAAGGACTACCTCGAGCCGCTGCTGGAGGGCGAGATCCGCTCGGCCTTCTCGATGACCGAGCCCGCGGTCGCGTCCTCCGATGCGACGAACATCGGCCTGCGGATCGAACGCGACGGTGATGAGTACGTCCTCAATGGCACGAAGTGGTTCTCCTCGGGCGGCATGCGGGACAACTGCAAGGTGCTCGTGGTGATGGGCAAGACCAACCCATCGGCGTCCCGCCACACGCAGCAGTCGATGATCGTCGTCCCTCGGGATGCGCCCGGTGTATCGATCGGGCGCCAGCCCCATGTGTTCGGTTTCGACCACGGTGGCGGCCACCCGGAGATCCACTACGAAAACGTCCGCGTTCCCGCCGAGAACCTGCTCGGCGAGGAGGGTAGCGGTTTCGCGATTTCGCAGGCCCGCCTAGGCCCCGGTCGTATTCACCACTGCATGCGGTCGATCGGTGTTGCCGAGCGCGCGCTCGAACTGATGGTGAAGCGTTCGCTGGAGCGCGAGACCTTCGGTACCAGCGTCGCCCAGAAGGGTGTCGTGCAGGATTGGATCGCCGAGGCGCGAATCAACATCGACATGCACCGTGAATACGTGCTGCGCACGGCGCATCTGATGGACACCGTCGGGAACAAGTCGGCGGCCACCGAGATCTCGGGCATCAAGGTCGCCGTCCCGCGGATGGCTCTGAAGATCATCGACGATGCGATTCAGGTCTTCGGTGCCGCTGGCGTCACCCAGTTCGCTCCGCTGGCAGAGATGTACGCGAGCATGCGTACGCTGCGGATCGCTGACGGCCCGGACGAGGTGCACAAGATGACCATCGCCCGCCGCGAGATCCTCAAGCACGACGGCACGTTCCGGATCAACCCGATGCTTGGGTCGAAGGCAAAGCAGTCGGCCGACGAAGTACCGGTCATGCGCCCGTAGCGGTTCCGCGAGACAACTCCTGCGGCGTACTTCCGGACGAAAACAAGTGTTTTTGGCTCGGAAGTACGCCGCAGGAGCGTTTCTACACGGTCACGCCCACTCAAGGTCTTGGCTCGGCCCGAAGATCTCGTAATGGATCTGCGCGTCGGGCACGCCTCGGGTGCGCAGCGAGCTGCGGACCGAACCCATGAATGGAATCGGGCCGCACAGGTAGACATCCGCGCCTTCGGGTAGTTCGATGTGCTCGAGGTCGATTAATCCGGTCCGCAGGAACTCGTGCGCTTCACGAGTGCCGAGATTCTCGTACCAGCGGTGCAGGCTCGCGTTGGGTAGTGCCGCGCACAGCTCCTTGAGATCGGCGCGATGCGCATGACGTGCGGGGGTGCGGTCCGCATGCAGCACGTGCACTTCGCGAGTGGACCCCGTGCGGTGCAGGAAGTTCAGGAAGCCGATCATCGGCGTGACTCCGATACCCGCGGAGATCAGCATCAGCGGCGAATCCGTATCCGTGAGCGTGAGCTCGCCGAACGGCGCGGACACCTCGATCAGATCACCTTCGAACACGTTGTCGTGCAGGTGGTTGGAGACCTCGCCCGCAGGAACGACACCGTCCGGCGTCGCCAGCTCGACCACCCGCTTCACCGAGAATCCGATCGCGTCGGCATCGTTGACGCGGGTGACGGTGTATTGCCGAATCTGACGGGCGCCATCGGCAAGCCTGATGGCGACGGAGACATACTGCCCGGGCTTGGGTGCGGGTAGTGCAGTACCGTCCGGGCTGGCCATGGTGAAGCCCACGGTGTCCGGGCCCTCCTGGGTCCGGTGCCGTACGACCAGCTGCCGCCAGACGTCACCGACTTCTACACCGGCTCCCGCGTAGAGATCACGCTCGATATCGACGAGGGTCTCGGCCATGTCCCAATAGACCTCGTTCCACGCCGCCGCGATCTCGGGCGTCACCGCGTCGCCCAGTACCTCGACGATCGCCGCGAACAGGTGCTCATGCACGATCGGGTA
>DGBM01000156.1:2436-8699 GCA_002384765.1 Demequinaceae bacterium UBA4004 | reverse complement strand
GTTCGAGTTCGACGCCTTCGCGGGTGGCACCAGGGCCGTGGCTCAAGCCATGATCGACTCCGACGGATTCTCCGTGGTGGGTGGCGGCGATTCCGCGGCTGCGGTTCGCATCCTTGGTTTCGACGAGGCGGGCTTCGGCCACATTTCCACGGGTGGCGGCGCGTCGCTCGAACTTCTCGAAGGCAAGACCCTTCCGGGTCTGGCCGTGCTGGAGGACTGACACATGACACGCACCTCACTCATTGCAGGCAACTGGAAGCTGAACCTCGACCACCTCGAGGCGACGCACACCGTGCAGAAGCTCGCGTGGCTGCTCCGCGACGCGAAGCACGACTTCTCCTCGGTTGAGGTGGCCGTGTTGCCGTCGTTCACGTCGCTGCGCTCTGTGCAGACGCTCGTGGACGCCGACAAGCTCGAACTTAAGTACGGCGCTCAGGACATCTCGGAGCATGTCTCCGGCGCCTACACGGGCGAGGTTTCCGGCAAGCAGCTAGCGAAGCTCGGCTGCGACTTCGTTGCGGTCGGTCACTCGGAGCGCCGCCAGTTCCACGCCGAGACCGACGAGGTCGTGGCCGCCAAGACCAAGGCTGCGTTCGACAACGACATCATCCCGATCGTGTGTGTGGGCGAGGGCCTCGACATTCGCAAGGCCGGCGACCAGGTGTCCTACACGCTCGCGCAGGTCGATGGAGCTCTTAAGGACCTGCCTGCCGACAAGGCGAAGGACGTCGTCATCGCGTACGAGCCCGTCTGGGCCATCGGCACCGGAGAGGTCGCCACCCCCGCGGACGCTCAGGAGGTGTGCGGAGCGATCCGCGGCCGCCTGGCCGAGCTGTACGAAGCGGAGCTCGCCACAGGCGTGCGTGTCCTTTACGGTGGCTCCGTGAAGTCCGGTTCCATCGCTCAGCTGATGGCCGAGGTCGACGTGGACGGCGCCCTGGTGGGCGGCGCGAGCCTCGACCCCGAGGAGTTCGCCAAGATCGCGCGCTTCCGCGAGCACGTCGGCGCGTAGCCCGTGATACCCGGCCGCGCGGCACCGTGCGGCGGGGTGCTCAGCGGTCGACGCCCTTGCGTGGTTCGCGCGTCGCGTATCCTGGTGCCAACGACTTAAGAGTTCGAGGAGAACTGTGCAGATTCTGACAACCGTCCTGTGGGTGATTCTTGTTGCCACCAACCTGCTGATGATCGGTCTCGTACTGGTCCACAGGGGGCGTGGTGGAGGCATCACCGACGTCTTCGGCGGCGGTATCGCCTCCGGTATTCAGAGCTCCGCGGTGGGTGAACGCAACCTTTCGCGCATCACGTGGGGTGTCGCAATCGCCTGGGCGATGTCGATCGTTCTGCTTGGTCTGATCACCAAGTACGTCAACTAGCCGCGCAAAGAAGCAAGGGGTAGTGCACCATGGCAGGTGGTAACGCAATTCGTGGGTCGCGCGTTGGCGCGGGCCCGCTGGGGGAGGCGGAGCGCGGCGAGTCCGCTCCGCGCGAGATCTTCTCGTACTACTGCGCGAAGGGACACGTCACGCGCCCCAGTTTTGCCACGGGGGAAGATCGTGAGATTCCCGCCGAGTGGGACTGCCCCCGCTGCGGACTGCCTGCGGGCCTCGACCCCGAAAATCCGCCCGAGCCGTTGCGCAACGAGCCCTACAAGACTCACCTTGCGTACGTGAAGGAACGGCGCACGGACTCCGAGGGCGAGGCGCTCCTGCAAGAGGCGCTCGACGCCCTGCGCGCCCGCCGCGCCTCGGTAGCCGCGGAGTAGTCGGGTTCTCTCGGGAGTTCGTGCGGACGTCGAGCCCCAGGGAATGAAAACGGCGCTGCGGTCGCTGTCTCCCGTGGAGGTAACACATGAAGATTGAGATCGAATACTGCGTTCCCTGCGGCTATCTGCCGCGAGCCACGGAAGCCCAGACGCGCCTGCTGGAGGAGTTCGGCAACGCGATCGAGGGCGTGACGCTCAAGACCGGGCGCAAGGGCGTGTTTAGGTTCACTGCCGACGGCGAGCAAATCTATGCGAAGCCGGACGAGTTCGACATCGACGCGATCGTGGGCACTGTCCGAGGAATGTTGCCGGCCGCCGACGGAGTCCAGGCCGAGGGACGCGACCTGCTGATGGGCAAGAAGCACTAGGTCACGATTCCTGGGGCGGCACGCAACACGGCGAGTGGATCCGGGCATGTAGGGGGTGACTCCTGAAAGGGGAAGCCGCCATGAACGCATCTGATCTTGACCACCTCTTGCGTGAGGCGCGTATCGACGTGACGACGCACTTGAGTGAGAGTGCCGCGCAGACGTCAGGGGCTGTCGCAGCCCATGCGGGGAGTAGGCGCCGCCGACGCCGCTGGACCATTCCCGTGGGCGTGGCACTAGGCGCCGTCGCGCTGACGGCGGCAGCGCCCTACGTGATGCCCGGCATGGATGGGTGGCCATTCGTCTCGATCACCCAAGGCGAGCGCCGCACCGAGGCCAGCATTCCCGTCGTCTACGCGGGCCCTGACGATGCCACTCCGACCACGTGCGGTGCGTGGATGGACGTGGCGAACGCAACGGACGCCGACATGGAGCGCCTCAATGACGCTATTGAGGACCACGATTGGCCGGCTCTTGCGTACAACCCGGGGAGCGCGTCAGATGACCCCGTGTTTATCGCGCTGGAGCAGTTCATCAAGCATGATGTCGCGGGCATCGGATGGGGCTGGGACGATCCTGCTGATGACACGTCGGTGCATGTCACCGCTTCTGGAGTGCTGTGCAGCCCAGAACTGGCGGACGTCGAGTGAGGGCCGAATCCGCGCGAAGGGCCGAACGGTTCACGGCCGAGAACTCGGGCGATCTCCTCAGTTACTTTCTGCGCCGCGTTCCCAATAGTGAGGACGCCGCCGATCTCCTGGCCGAGACGCTACTCGTCATGTGGAAGCGCATCAGGGACATGCCGAGCGACGATGCCGAGGCGCGCCCGTGGCTTTTCGGCGTGGCAAGGCGCGTGCTGTCGCACTACCACCGCTCTGGGGTGAGACGCCAAGGGTTGGCCGATTCCCTGCGCGCGCAGGTAGCGGCAACGGGGCAGTTGACCGTACCGTCCGCCGAGGCGCGAGTCGAGGTCCAGGGGTTGCTGGCTCAGTTGACGGAGAACGACAGGGAGATTGTCTTGCTGCACGCGTGGGAGGGGTTCACCCACGAGGAGATTGCGTCCGTTGTGGGCATGAAGGCAGCGACCGTGCGTAGCCGGTACGCCCGGGCACGGTCCCAGTTGGTGACGAACCTGACTAAGGAAAGTCAGAGCACCTCGGGGCCCTAAATTTGGGTGGACGCCGCCGCGTCGAGCAACCACAGCGTGCGTTCGGTGCCCGCGACGGCCGCGACCGGAAGCGTCCTGTCTCCGGCGAGGCCACGCGCTACGGCGTCGGCCTTCGGCGCACCTGCCGCGACCACCCAGACCTCTCGCGCCCGGTTGATGGACGCCAGGCTCAGGCTCACCCTTGTGGGCGGGGGTTTGGGGGAGTCGTGCACCGCCACGGCTTCCGCATCGCCAGCTGCGGCGTAGACGGGGTGATCCGGGAATAGCGACGCGACGTGACCGTCGGGCCCCATGCCAAGCATGAGGACATCCCAACCGGGGCCGCCGTGGTCGGCGATCTCGGCGGAGTAGGCCGACGCGGCGTCCTCCGCGGTGGCGAAGTCGTCGGAGTTGCCTATCCGGTGGATGTTCTCCTCCGGGAGAGGAACGTGGCGCAGCAGCGCCTCTTGAGCCTGGCCCTCGTTGCGGTCGGGATCGCCCGCGCCGACAAAGCGTTCGTCACCCCACCACACGTGGACGCTGGTCCAGTCGATCAGCTCGGCAAGGGGAGAGGTCGCGAGGGAGGCGAGGAGTCCAACGCCAACCGTGCCGCCCGTGAGGACCACGTGCGCCGCCCCCCGTCGTGCGATCACATCGGCGACGGTGACTCCTAGCCGGGCCGCCGTGGCATTTGCGACGGCCTGCTGATCCGGGTAGATCACGACGCTTCTCATCCGCAGTGCACGATCTCGTGAAGGGCCTCGCCATAGACCGGGTCATCGTCCATGCGACGCAACTCCTCGGCAAGGCACTCGCCGAGGCTGCGCGAGGGAATTGCGATGACGTGGTCGGGTTGGCCGGGCTGGGTCAGCGTGGCGTTGATGCCGTCCGGGCGATGGATTGCGATCTCGCCGGCTGGGGTTTCGAGGCAGACGGAGACCAGTCCGGTGGCCTCGGGATCGTAGGTCGCCTCGAACTCGCACCCGAGCGTGCGGCGCAGCCACGCTCCAAGAAGCAGAATCGAGGGTGAGTTGACATCGCCGTGCATCCGGGCCTTGGTGACGCGTTGATCGCTGACCTGCTCGAGCGCGGACGCGAGGAGGGCGCGCCAGCGCGTGAGGCGGGTCCAGGCGAAGTCAGTGTCGCCGGCCCGGTAGCCGTCCGACAGGGCGCACAGGACCGCGGCCGGGTCGCTGGCGCCCTTGGTGTCGGTGATGCGTCGCTGAGCCATCGCCCCGAGTCCCACGGCGGAGGGCACCAGGGGGACGACGGAGGGCCACCACGCCACGATCGGCGCGTCGGGCAGCAGGAGGGGGGTGATGAGGGTGTCCGCGTGCTCCATGGCGGCCACGGGTGGGCGGAGCAGGACCACTTCGGAGGCCCCGGCGTCACCACCCACCCTAATCTGCGCGTCGAGCACGTCACTGTCCTTCTGCGGGGAGAGTATGACGACGCGGCACGGATGCTCTCGCGACGCCATATTGGCCGTGCTGATCGCCTCGTCGGCGTCGGCATCGGTCGCGTCAATCACAAGAGTCATGACGCGGCCCAACGTAATCACCCCGCCCTCCTTGCGCAGCCGCAAGAGTTCGGAGTTGATGTCCACGGTGGTGGTGCCGGGAAGGTCGAGAATCATGGCCGCCTCCAGACGCGACCATCGCGCGCCATCATCTGATCCGCCTCTGCCGGACCCCAGGTGCCGGAGCGGTATTGCTCGGGTTGGCCCTGTGTCGCCCAGAACCCCGTGATGGGGTCGAGGATCTTCCAGGACAACGCCACCTCCTCGTGCCGCGGGAAGAGCGGGGGGTCTCCCAGCAGGACGTCGAGGATGAGTCGCTCGTACGCCTCGGGCGATTCGTCGGTGAAGGCGTTGCCGTAAGCGAAGTCCATCGTGACGTCGCGGACCTCCATGGCGGTGCCGGGCACCTTGGAACCGAACTTGAGCGTGACACCTTCATCGGGTTGGACGCGAATCACCAAGGCGTTGGTGCCCACATCGGAGCCCTCAATCTGTTGGAAGTACGGGGAGGGGGCCTTCTTGAACACGAGCGCGATCTCGGTGACGCGGCGTCCAAGTCGCTTGCCGGCCCGCAAGTAGAAGGGCGTGCCGTTCCAGCGCCGGTTGGGGATGTGCAGCTTGATCGCGGCATAGGTCTCCGTGATCGAGTCTTCAGCGATGCCGTCCTCTTCGAGGTACGCACCCACGCGTTCGCCTCCGCGCCAGCCGGCGGCGTACTGGCCTCGCGAGGTGCATCCGGAGAGGTCGTCGGGAAGATTGACCGCCCGCAGCACCTTCTCCTTTTCCGCACGCAGGTCAGCCGCGCCAAATGAGGCGGGCTCCTCCATTGCCGTGAGGGCGAGCAGTTGGAGCAAGTGGTTCTGAATCACGTCGCGCGCGGCGCCGATGCCGTCGTAGTATCCGGCGCGACCGCCGATGCCGATGTCCTCGGCCATGGTGATCTGCACGTGGTCGACGTAGTTGGAGTTCCAGATCGGCTCGAACATGTTGTTGGCGAACCGCATGGCCAGGATGTTCTGGACCGTCTCCTTGCCGAGGTAGTGGTCGATNNTTGCCCAGGTAGTGGTCGATCCGGAATACGGCGTCGGCCGGGAAGACCTCACTGACCACATCGTTGAGCTGGTTGGCGGTCTCGAGGTTGTCCCCGAAGGGCTTCTCGATGACGACCCTGCGCCAGGTGCCTTCCTTGGGGTCCGACAGGCCGGAATCGCGCAGTTGGGTGATGACCTGGGGGAAGGCCGACGGCGGAATTGACAGGTAGAAGGCGTGGTTGCCGCCGGTGCCGCGCTTGGCGTCCAGATCCTCGACGGTTCGGCGCAACTCGGCGAAGGCCGCGGGGTCGTCAAAGGTGCCCTGCACAAAGCGAATGCCTTCGGACAGCTGCTTCCAGGTTTCCTCGCGCCACGGCGTGCGTGCATACTTCTTGACCGAGTCGTGCACCACTTGCGCAAAGTCTTGCTTGTCCCA
>DGBM01000156.1:0-2387 GCA_002384765.1 Demequinaceae bacterium UBA4004 | reverse complement strand
CGGGGCAGGCGACGATCGCGGGGATCACGCAGGGGGTTGACCACTTGATGAGCCTCCCAGGGCTGAAGTCACGCGAGCCACGTCGGACATCGACGCGGCGTTGAGGCGAAGCACGGGACAACCGTGCTCCATCAGCACGCGTGCGTCGCCGTCGGCTTGCGCCGCCACCAGTTGACCAAACGTGAATGGTCGGCCAGGAATTTCCATGTCATCCGCATAGGTTCCCGTGAGTTGCAGGAAGGCGCCGACGGGTGGGCCGCCCTTGTGGAGCTGTCCGGTTGAGTGCAGGAAGCGCGGACCCCATCCGAACGTGACCGGCCTGCCGATCGCTGCCGCGAGCGCGCTACGTACCCGTGGCAGGTGCGGGAGGCTCTCGCGGTTGAGGTATGCCATGACGGCGAGGTAGCCGTCCGCTGGCACGGCGGACCTGATGGCGCCGATGGCGTCCTCGAGGGTGGTTGCGCTGTCCAGGAGGCCCGCGGACCCGCGCACCTCGATCCCGCCGTCCACGAAGGCGGGCCGTTCCGGCTGCGGGAGTGAGTCGAGCAGCGCGCGCGCAGCGGTCTTGGCCGACTCCACATTCGGCTG
This sequence comes from Demequinaceae bacterium UBA4004, assembly GCA_002384765.1. Next base: position 1,799 of record DGBM01000156.1, on the reverse strand, counting down.
GTCGAACGGATTGATGCCCAGCAGGCGCCCGGCGATGGCGGTGGCGTACTCCCACAGCAAGAATTGGCCCCCAAGCGTCCCGGCGACCCAGATCGCGTGACCCTCGGGTTCGCCGTCGAAGTCGAGGGTCACCAGACGGGTGTCGAGGACGCCGTCAGCGGCGGCATCGGGGGCGTCGATGTCGGCCACAACCGGGAGCACCCCAACGCCGTTCTTCCCGGTCGATTCGGCTATCAGCTGCTCTGCCCAGTCGGCGAAGCCCACGAGCCCCGAGTGGTGGTCGGAGAAGACGAGGGTGTGGCGGGGCGAGCCCGCCATGGCGGCGCCCAGCACAATCGCGGGGTTGGCTGGGTGATCCTCGGCGAGGGAACCGGCCACGGCGTCGGCCTCGTCGAGGAGTTCCGCCACCGGAACGCCGGCCAGCGCCGACGGCACGAGTCCGAATCCGCCCAGGACCGAGAACCGACCGCCGACGTGAGGCTCCGCCAGGAACACCGCGCGGTAGCCAGCGAGCTTCGCGGCCCGATGAAGGGGCGAGTCGGGGTCCGTGACCACCACGATGTGCTTGCGCGGGTCCACGCCGGACTCCTCGAAGGCCGCCTCGAAGACCCGCCGTTGAGAGTCCGTCTCCACGGTGCCGCCCGACTTCGACGACACCACCAGCAACGTGGACTCGAGGTTGCCCGTGAGCGCAGCGCGCACCTGGTCCGGATCGGTCGAGTCCAGGGTCACCAAGGGGACGCCATAGGTGGCACAGATGACCTCGGGGCCAAGGGACGAACCGCCCATGCCTGCGAGCACCACTCGAGTGATTCCCTCGGCCCGGGTGTCCGCGTAGAGATTCTCAAGGTCCTCGATGAGCTTTCGCGAGGACTTGGGCAGAGTCACCCAACCCAGGCGGACGCTGGCGTCGCGCTCGGCGCCAGGGCCCCATACCGTGTGGTCGCCGTTCGCGATACGCGACGCGACCCTGTCGGCCACAAGGCTCTCTGTAAGCCGCGACGCGGCCTCCGCCGCGTCTCCGGCCACCGTCACCGCGAGGTGGGCCTCGTCGCCGAGGCCCACCCACGTGGCGAGGAACGTGCTCACGCAGAGGCCTCGAGGGACTCCTTGGCCTTGGTCACCACGTTCTCGGTGGTGATGCCGTACTTCTTGAGCAGCAGACCACCGTCCGCGGACTCCCCGAAGTGGTCGATGCCGACGATGCGTCCGGCGTCGCCGACGATCTCGCGCCAGCCCAGGGGCGAACCCGCCTCGATCGACACGCGCGCCTTGACCGACGGGGGCAGCACCGAGTCTCGATAGGCCGCATCCTGACGTTCGAATAGTTCGCGGCACGGCATCGAGACGACGCGCGCCGTGACCCCGTCCTTGGCGAGCGCCTCGCGTGCGGCGACGGCCACCTGCACCTCGGAACCGGTGGCGACAAGGAGCACGTCGGCGTCCTCGTCGGCTCCTGCGAGGACGTAGGCGCCCTTGGCGAAGCCGTCCGCCGACGTTCCTTCGAGAACGGGCACACCCTGACGCGTCAGGATCAGGCCGCACGGGCGATCCTTGGTCTCGAGGGCGTGCTGCCAAGCCCACGCCGTCTCGTTGGCGTCGGCGGGGCGAACGATGTCGATGCCGGGAATCGCGCGCAGCGTGGCGACGTGTTCGATCGGCTGGTGGGTGGGGCCGTCCTCGCCGCTCTGATGTCAGTGCCCTCGATCTTCGTGTGGTCGCACGGCTCGGTGGCTCTCGGCGAGGACGGCCCCACCCACCAGCCGATTGAGCAGCTCGCCACTCTGCGCGCGATCCCC
>DGBM01000238.1 GCA_002384765.1 Demequinaceae bacterium UBA4004 | reverse complement strand
TGCCCCACGCCACCCGTAAACGAACCTCAGACGCGCGACACTAGTGTCCTGCGCCTGAAATCTAGCATCTACCACTTCTCCTCGAACTCCTCGAACGCCGCCCACGCCGCAGCCGCGCTGGAGGCGGTGTAGATCGGGCGCAGGTCCCTGGCGATCGCTTCCCAGTACTTCTTCGACGCGTACCGGAACGTGTCGCGGATCAGGTGCACGATGCAGGTCTGCACGATCCTCGAACACCGTGCTGACCGAGTCGGGCAGGCCCTTGAGGCCGTCGCAGACGATGAAGAACACATCGGTGACCCCGCGGTTCTTGATGTCGGTCAGCACGTTCATCCAGAACTTCGCGGACTCCCCGCCACTGGTGCCCGGCCAGAGCCCGAGCACGTCCCGGTGGCCTTGCAGGTCGACTCCGATCGCGGCGTAGAACGGCTGGTTGCCGACCTGCCCGTCGCGGACCTTGACAGCCGAGACGACTGATCGCGTCGATGAAGATCGCCGCGTAGACCCGCTGCAACGGCCGGGAGGACCACGCCTGCATGTCCTCGATCACCCGGTCGGTGATCCGCGAGACGGGGTTCTTGGAGACGCTTGCGCCGTAGATCTCGGCGAAGTGCGCGCTGATCTCTCCGGTGGTCAACCCCCGCGCGTACAACGACAACACGACCGCGTCGACATCCGTCAGGCGCCGCTGTCGCTTCTTGACGATGACCGGCTCGAAGCTGCCGTCCCGGTCCCGCGGGACCTCCACCTCGACCTTGCCGGCGTTGTCGGTCAGCACCGTCTTGGACCGGGTCCCGTTCCGCGAGTTGCCGCCGTTGCGTCCCTCGACGGCGTGCTTGTCGTAGCCGACGTGCTCGGTCATCTCCTCCTCGAGGGCGGCCTCGGTGACCTGCGTCGTGATCACCTTGAGCAGCCCGTCCGGGCCGGTCAGGTCCTCACCCCTGGCACGAGGGGCCTTGACCAGCTCGCGCACCGACGCGCGCTCCACCTCTTCGGGTGTGAGCGTCTTCTTGCCTGCCTCCTGCAGTGGGCTCACGCCCACCAGTGTGTCGCTCATCGTGCGACCCTTCCCGCTGAACCAGTCAGCGCGTTGGGCCAGTAACACCTGTAATCGGACAGTCTCGCCGTAAGCGGCAACTTGGAGACGGGTCGGGTCAGCGAGGGATGACGGTGTAGAGGACACCGTCAGGGGTGAAGGTGGCGGTGGCCTGACCGCGGGCGACGAGGAGATCGAGGTGGGCCTTGGTCTCCAGCGCCGCCATGCCTTGGTTGAAGATGTCGAGCTCGTCCCACGGGTGCTCGTGGCGGGTCCAGCCCAAGTGGGTCGCGACGCCCCTTCCGGTCGACGGGCCATGGGCGAGGGCAGCGAGGCTGAGCTCGAGCCGCTGCTCATGGTGTACGAGCAGCTCGTCCACCCGTGCGTGAGTCGACGGCGCGATCGGCCCGTGGGCCGGCAAGAGCTGGAGGTCGGGCAAAGCGCGCATCTTGGCCAGCGAGGCGAGGAAGTCCCCGAGCGGCTCATCAGCGGGCGGCACGGTGAAACCGATCGACGGCGTGATCGTCGGCAGCACATGGTCGCCAGCGAAAAGCAGGCCCGCCGCCTGTTCGGCGTATACGTAATGACCGGGCGTGTGCCCTGGAGTGTGTACGGCGTCCAGCACTCGCGTGCCCAGGTCGACTTTGACGTCTCCCTCGAGCCAGCTGTCCGGAAGCGCCCAGATCGACATGTCCGGTGTCTCGCCCTGGTCGGCCGCGACCCAGGCGTCGGCGACGTCACGGGCGCCGGCGGTGACGAGGACGTCGTGGAAGGGGTTGCGCTCGAGGCCCGGCGTGATCAAGCCCTCGAGCGCGGGCCGCTCCGGCTCGCCGAGTGTGACCTCGGCGCCGTACTCCCGGCCGAGAACCGAGGCCAAGGTGAAGTGGTCCCGGTGGATGTGCGTGACGAGGAACCGGTTGATATCGCTGAAGCCGTAGTCGAGCGAGCGCAGGCACCGCTCCAACACCTCTCGGGCCTCGGGGATTGCCCAGCCTCCATCGACGAGGGTCGGGCCGGAGTCGGTCTCGATGAGGTAGGCGTTGACCGCCCGCAGGCCGTCCATCGGCAGCGGTAGCGGGATCCGGTGAATGCCCTCGGCCACCTGCCAAACACCCTCCTCGGTCCAGTGCCTACGGGAGTCGGGGGAGATCGCCCGGTGGGTCGGAGTCGTTGAGTTTGTCATGCCATGGGACCAATGCGAACCGACCCAACGGTCGAGGCAACAATCGAGTACGTCAGCACGTCACCGGCGCGCGCGGGGTGTAGGAAGCGCATGCCGTGGATCCCCTTGCCGGCGACCACGTCGTGGCGCAAGTACGTGCCGGTCGCTGCGAGCCTTTGGAAGATCGAGGCCGTGTGCAGGCCGCTTGCGATCAGTCCGCCGAAGTCGCTGTGCGCGGCGAGATCGCGGTCGACGTGGAAGTACTGTGGGTCCCGGGTTGAGGCGAACTCGACGATCTCGTCCTCGGTGACTTGGTGGAAGCCGCAGTCGATCTCCTGCCCGATGGGCATGTCCTCGGCGGGCAGGAGAACGGGTGCGGTCGGCTCGACGTGGGGGCGGGTCATAGGGCTCGTGCCACCAGTTCCTTCATGATCTCGTT
>DGBM01000315.1 GCA_002384765.1 Demequinaceae bacterium UBA4004 | reverse complement strand
TTCTACTCCAAGAAGAAGAAGTGAGGCTGACGCATGGCTAAGACAGCACTCAAGGTCAAGCAGGCCCGCAAGGCCAAGTTCGGCGTGCGCGAATACAGCCGCTGCCAGCGCTGCGGTCGGCCCCGTTCGGTCTACCGCAAGTTCGGCGTCTGTCGCATCTGCCTGCGCGAGCTGGCCCACGCCGGCGACCTGCCCGGTGTGACCAAGTCGTCCTGGTGATCCCCGAGAACGAGAAGAACCATTACGCGACAGGTCCCGGCAGGGAAACCGGCGCGAGAAAGAGGCATAAGTCATGACAATGACTGACCCAATCGCAGACATGCTGACGCGTCTGCGCAACGCCAACACGGCGTACCACAACTCCGTGTCCATGCCCCATTCGAAGCTCAAGGCGAACATCGCCAAGATCCTCGAGGAGCAGGGATACATCAATGGCTCCGCCGTCGCAGACGCCGAGGTGGGTAAGACGCTCACGCTGTCTCTGAAGTACGGCCCCAACCGTGAGCGTTCGCTCGCGGGTGTGCGCCGCATCTCGAAGCCCGGGCTGCGCGTCTACGCAAAGTCGACCAACCTCCCCAAGGTGCTTGGTGGACTCGGCGTGGCGATTCTGTCCACTTCCTCCGGTCTGCTCACGGACCGCGAGGCCGAAAAGAAGGGCGTGGGCGGCGAAGTCGTTGCCTACGTCTGGTAGCCGGAAAGGAGAGATCTATGTCTCGCATCGGCAAGCTCCCCGTTCCGGTTCCCTCCGGAGTGGATGTCACCATCGACGGCGCAGCCGTGACTGTGAAGGGCCCTAAGGGCACCTTGCATCACACCGTCGCGTCCCCCATCGTCGCCGAAATGGGCGACGCAGTGATCGATGTCAAGCGCCCGAACGACGAGCGCATCTCGAAGTCGCTTCACGGCCTGACGCGCACCCTGTTGGCCAACATGGTCAAGGGTGTGACCGAAGGTTACGAGAAGAAGCTTGAGATTGTCGGCACCGGTTACCGCGTGGTGGCCAAGGGCTCGGACCTCGAGTTCGCCCTGGGCTTCTCGCACCCCGTGCCCGTCGCGGCGCCTGAGGGAATCACGTTCACCGTGGAATCACCCACCAAGTTCTCCGTGTCGGGTATCGACAAGCAGCAGGTGGGCGAAGTCGCGGCCAACATTCGCAAGATTCGCAAGCCCGAGCCCTATAAGGGCAAGGGTGTCCGCTATGCAGGCGAACTGGTTCGCCGCAAGGCCGGAAAGACGGGTAAGAAGTAATGGGTATTACGGTGAAGGGCAAGGGGAAGGCGATTTCGCGTACGCGTCGTCACTTCCGCCTGCGCAAGAAGATCGCCGGCACGTCCGTCCGCCCGCGCCTCGTCGTGACGCGTTCCGCGCGTCACATGGTGGCGCAGGTTGTCGACGACACGGCAGGCAAGACGCTCGTATCGGCGTCGACCCTCGAGGCCGACGTGCGCGCGCTGAAGGGCGACAAGACTGCCAAGGCCACCAAGGTCGGCCAGCTCGTCGCCGAGCGTGCCAAGTCGGCAGGCATCGAGGCGGTCGTCTTCGACCGTGGCGGAAACAAGTACCACGGTCGCGTTGCGGCGGTGGCCGACGGCGCCCGAGAGGGTGGCCTGGCCCTGTAGCCGGGACGAGGAGCGAAGGATAGACATGGCTGAGAACAACAGCGGGCGTCGCGACAACAACCGTCGTGGCAACGAGCCCGAGTCCAAGTTCATTGAGCGCGTTGTCACCATCAACCGCGTTTCCAAAGTGGTCAAGGGCGGCCGACGCTTTAGCTTCACCGCGCTCGTCGTGGTGGGCGATGGCGAAGGCAACGTCGGCGTCGGCTACGGAAAGGCCAAGGAGGTGCCGTCCGCTATCTCCAAGGGTGTCGAGGAGGCGAAGCGTTCGTTCTTCCGCGTGCCCCGCATTCAGGGCACCATCCCGCACATCGTGCAGGGTGAGGCCGCGGCCGGCGTGGTGTTCCTACGTCCGGCATCGCCCGGTACCGGCGTGATCGCCGGCGGCCCGGTGCGTGCCGTGCTGGAGTGCGCGGGCATCCACGACGTGTTGACGAAGTCGCTGGGCTCCTCGAACGCGATCAACATCGTCCACGCGACTGTGGCTGCGTTGAAGCGTCTCGAGCAGCCGGAGGCTGTCGCCGCCCGTCGCGGCCTGCCCGTCGAGGATGTGGCGCCGGCAGCGATGCTGCGCGCCAAGGCTGCGGGGTTGAAGTAATGCCACGCTTGAAGGTGACGCAGAAGCGTTCGGAGATCGGCACCAAGCCTCAGCACCGCGAGACCTTGCGCTCGCTCGGTCTGAAGCGCGTTGGTGACATTGTCGTGAAGGAAGACCGTCCCGAGATTCGCGGGATGGTCAAGGCGGTCAACCACTTGGTGACCGTGGAGGAGGTCGAGTGATGGCCGAGGAAAACGAGGCGACGCCCAAGAAGGCGCCTGCCAAGAAGCCTGCTGCCAAGGCGACGGCTGCGAAGAAGCCGGCTGCCGACAAGGCACCTGCCAAGAAGCCTGCTGCCAAGGCGACGGCTGCGAAGAAGCCGGCTGCTGACAAGGCTCCGGCCAAGGCGGCCGCTTCCAAGCAGGCTGTTGCCGAGACGGCTCCGGCCAAGGCGACCACGGCCACGGCCAAGTCGGCCGCGGCCACCAAGGCCGCCGCGAAGTCGGCCGCCGCTAAGGCGACTCCCAGCGCGGAGCAGCCCAAGGTGACGACGCTGAAGATGCACCACCTGCGTCCCGCGCCAGGCTCACACGCTGCCAAGATCCGCGTGGGTCGCGGTGAGGGTGGCAAGCGGGGCAAGACGGCCGGCCGCGGTACCAAGGGCACGGGCGCTCGCTACCAGGTGCCTGCAGCGTTCGAGGGCGGTCAGACGCCCCTGCACATGCGGATCCCCAAGTTGCGCGGCTTCAAGAGCCCGTTCAAGGTGCGTTACCAGGTGGTCAATCTCGACCAGCTGGCCGAGCTGTTCCCCAAGGGCGGCAAGGTGACCAAGGCCGACCTGATCGAGAAGGGTGCGGTTCGAAACAACCTGCCCGTCAAGGTGCTTGGCGACGGCGAGATCGCGGTGAAGGTGACCCTCGTGGACGCCGATGCGGTTTCGCGTAGCGCGAAGACCAAGATCGAGGCGGCTGGCGGCACCGTCAACGAGGGCTAGGCTCGTCGCGGGTCCGGTAAGCGCCGGACCCGCGACGCCCCCTTAACGGAGGACTCATGCTTTCAGGCTTTCTCAGCGCGTTCCGCACACCGGATCTGCGCAAGAAGCTTCTTTTCACGCTCGGTATTCTCGCGATCTACCGACTTGGCGTGGCTGTGCCGACCCCGGGTGTTGACTACGGCAACGTCCAGCAGTGCATTTCGACGAACAGTGCTGACGGCGGTCCGCTGCAGATCCTCAATCTCTTCTCCGGCGGAGCGCTGCTCCAGCTCTCGGTCTTCGCGCTCGGCATCATGCCGTACATCACCGCGTCGATCATGGTGCAGCTGCTGCGCGTCCTCATTCCTCGCTTCGAAGCCCTCCAGAAGGAGGGCGCCGACGGCCAGGCGAAGCTGACTCAGTACACCCGCTACATCACGGTGGGGTTCGCCGCTTTGCAGTCGGCCTCGTACGTGACGATGGCCCGCAACGGTGTGTTCTTCCCCGGTTGCCCTTCGGAGATCGTTCCCGACCAGTCGTGGAACGTGATCACCACGATGGTGCTGACCATGACCGCGGGCACCGTGCTCATCATGTGGATGGGTGAGCGCATCACCGAGCGGGGCATCGGCAACGGCATGTCGCTCTTGATCTTCACCTCGGTCGCGTCGTCGTTCCCCGGCGCCATCACCACCATTTGGCAGAGTTCGGACCGCGTGCGCAACACCATCGTGATCCTGCTCGTGATCTTCGCTGTCATCGCAGCCGTGGTCTACGTCGAGCAGTCGCAGCGCCGCATTCCGGTCCAGTACGCGAAGCGTATGGTCGGCCGCCGCATGCTCGGTGGGTCTTCCACGTATATCCCGCTGAAGATCAACATGGCGGGCGTGATCCCCGTGATCTTTGCGTCGTCGCTCCTGCAGTTGCCCTACGTGATTGTGCAGTTCGCTGGCGACAACCCGTCCAGCTGGGTGGTCTGGCTGCAGAACAACGTGACGCGCACCGACTCGCCGCTTCACATTTCGTTCTACATCTTGTTGATCGTGTTTTTCGCCTACTTCTACACGGCGATCACGTTCAACCCCACCGAGGTTGCCGACAACATGAAGAAGTACGGTGGCTTCGTTCCCGGCATCCGACCCGGACAGCCGACGGCCGACTACCTCGATTACGTCCTCTCGCGCATCACCGCGGCGGGCTCGATCTACCTCGCAATCGTCGCTTTGTTGCCGATGCTGGCGCTCGTGTTCCTGGGACTCAATACGTCCATACCGTTGGGTGGCGTCACGATCCTGATCCTCGTGGGTGTGGGTCTCGACACCGTCAAGCGCATTCAGGCCCAGTTGGAGCAACGCCGCTACGAAGGGTTCTTGAAGTAATGCGTCTGGTACTCGTGGGCCCCCCTGGGGCTGGCAAGGGAACACAAGCGGCGCGGCTGGCGGACGCCTACCATGTGCCCGCTATTTCCACCGGCGACATCTTCCGTGCCAACGTGAAGGGTGAGACCGAGTTGGGTCGTAAGGCGCAGGAGTACATGTCCCACGGTGCGTTGGTGCCGGACGACGTCACCAATGACATGGTGCGCGACCGTCTGGCGGAGCACGACGTTACGGCGGGGTTCCTGCTGGACGGCTACCCGCGCAATCCCGAGCAGGCGGTGGAACTCGACGGAATGCTCGCCGATCACGGCGCCGCGCTCGATGCGGTGGTGGAGCTCGTCGCAGACAGTGACGAGATTGCCAGAAGGCTCCTCAAGCGCGCCGAGATCGAGGGTCGGGTGGACGACACCGAGGACGTCATTCGCAAGCGCCTCTCGGTCTACGCGGAGACGACCGCGCCCGTCGTGGCCTACTACGAGGGTCAAGGACTCCTGGTGAAGGTGGATGGCATCGGCGAAGTCGACGCCGTCACCGATCGCCTGGTCGACGCCCTGCGCGCCCGGTAGGAGCCTGTGGCACGCGGCGTCGAGTACAAGACCAGGCCCCAGATGCGGGTCATGGCTCGCGCGGGCAGCATCGTGGCCGACGCCCTCGCAGCCGCGTCGGCTGCCACCGTCGTGGGGGCGACCACCGCTGACGTGGATGCGGCCGCTCGCCGTGTGATCGAGGGGGCGGGCGCAGAATCGAACTTCTTGGGCTACTACGGCTTTCCCGCAGTCAGTTGCGTCTCGGTGAATGATGAGGTGGTCCACGGGATACCCGGGCCCCGGGTCATCGAGGACGGCGACATCGTCTCCATCGACTGCGGAGCGATCGTCGATGGGTGGCATGGCGACGCGGCGGTGACGGTGATCGCCGGTGCGCCCCGTGGCGGCCAGGACACGCACCTGGTCGAACAGACCAGAGTGGCACTGTGGGCGGGCATCGCCGCATTGGCGACCGCGGACCGGCTTGACGAGGTTGCGGGGGCGATTGAGGACGTTGCCGGTGCCGCACAACTTCACCCATTGCTGGGCTATGTGGGGCACGGCATCGGGACGGCGATGCATCAGGCGCCCGAAGTTCTCAACTACCGCACGCGAGGGCGTCAGCCCAAGGTCAAAGCCGGCATGTGTCTAGCTATCGAGCCCATGTTCGTCGTGGGCACGGGGGAGTCCACGGTGCTCGAGGACGACTGGACCGTAGTGTCGGCAGACGGGTCGCGAGCCGCGCATTGGGAACATTCCATTGCGATTCACGACGACGGAATCTGGGTGTTGACGGCTCATGACGGGGGCGCCGCGGAGTTGGCCGCGTATCGGGTTTCTCCCGTCGCCCCCTAGTGGGGGCGCCCCCAACTCTCTGCCCCCCAATGTGTGCCCCCCAATGTGGTGTTGAGTAGGCATGTCGCGGCGGTCCGTGTGGACATTCTCACAATTGAGGTCGAAAAGTCGCGGACCGACTTGTCCCAAATGTATGACTAGAGCATCCGCTGAGGGGAAGGCATCAGCCTGACCACCGAAAGGCGAGGCGCGGCCACCACGGCCCCGTCGGCTACCCAAGGGGCTCGACCATGGCACGTGGATTCTCGCAGGCGCCGGGCGCGAGCGTCGAGGTGCTCGACGCCGCGACGCGCGGATTGCACCGCACTCACATCGCTCTGCTCGCCCAGTCTCGAAACCGGGTTGTCCGCGAGACGATCGCGAGTCGCGACGATGTCCCCCTGGGGATTCAGGCGTTGCTCGCCCAAGACGGTGCGACCGAGGTGCGCGCGGCGCTCGCGGCAAATGCCCACACCGTGAGGTCAGTGCTTGAGGACCTCAGTTCGGACAGAAGCCAGGTGGTCCTGACCGCATTGCTCACCAACCCCGGCATCTCGTTCGAGATCGTTGACGGCCTGACACGTCACCGCCGCTCCGAGGTGCGCAGGCTGGCGTCCGCGCGACGCAACGACGCGATCCGATTGCCGCGCGTCGAAGACCCTCGAGACGAGGACGCGAGGTTTCCCGAGCTGCGGGAGCGAGGCACCACCGCGGCGGTCGCCGAGGAATCGATCGCGCGGCCGTCGCGCTTCCCGTCGCACGGCGCCGCCATGGAGCTGGCGCATGCCCCCATGCCAGGCACGCACGGCCTGGCGATCAGCGCAACGTCATAGCACTGTCGTCCCCGCGACGGCGCCGATTCCTCGGCCCGGGTTCGCCCCGCCGCAGAAATGTCTAATTTCTCACAAAGGTCGAAATGGCACACGCATCCGTCCTACGCTGGGCACAACGTACGGGGTGACGGGCGCCCCGTCGAATGGGTGAAAAGAGCGATAGTGGTACTTCCCCCGGCACGCGACGCATCCGACGATGTTCTTCGCGCCCTCGACCCCGAACTCACGGGTTCGGCCTTGCTTCCGTTCGCGGTGCACCGCGACGCGAGAGTGCGCGCGGCGGTCGCAGCCAGGACCGATTGCCCCGCTGGCGCGCTCATCTCTTTGGGCCACGACCACGACACCACGGTTCTTGAGGCGCTGGTGCGCAACGTGCGCACCCCGTCCTCGGTGGTCAGGGCGCTCGCGGACCACCGCAATCAGCAGATCTCCGATCTAGCGGTCCAGCGTCTGCGCAACGCCTACCGCTAGCCTCACGCGGGGTCGCTCGCCCGCGCGGCAGGACGCCGTATGCGCGCGATCGATTTGAGACTTCACCACATCTCAGGTATTCTCGACGGTCGGGCGTTTTTGCGCGCCTGCACACCCATTCATCGACGTTAGCGGAGTTCATGGCCAAGAAAGACGGCGTCATTGAGGTAGAAGGCTCAGTAGTTGAGGCGTTGCCGAACGCGTCATTCCGTGTGGAACTGACGAACGGTCACCTCGTACTAGCCCACATCTCAGGCAAGATGCGCCAGCACTACATCCGGATCCTTCCGGAGGACCGCGTAGTGGTGGAGCTGAGTCCTTATGACCTGTCCCGCGGGCGCATCGTCTACCGCTACAAATAAGCGCCGCCGCCGGTGTGATGCCGGCGTCGGTCGAGGAAACCAACCATGAAGGTGAAGCCGAGCGTCAAGCCCATCTGCGAAAAGTGCAAGGTGATTCGCCGCAATGGCCGAGTGATGGTCATCTGCGAGAACCTGCGCCACAAGCAGCGTCAGGGCTAGACAACCGATACAGACCTCGTTGAGGCACCGGGAAACCGGAACCCGCGGCTCGGAGGCCGCGGCCCGCACCATCACCAGCGGGAAGCCTCAGCGACAGACCTCCGACTACGTATGGAGTAGAGAAAATGGCAAGACTCGTTGGAGTCGATCTGCCTCGCGACAAGCGCATGGAGATCGCCCTGACTTACATCTTTGGCATCGGCCGCACCAGGTCCCACCAGATCCTGGCCGCCACCGGAGTCGACGCCGACCTTCGCGTGAAGGACGCCACCGACGAACAGCTCGTGGCACTGCGCGATTACATCGAGGCGAACTTTGTCATCGAGGGAGACCTGCGCCGCGAGGTGCAGGGCGACATTCGCCGCAAGGTCGAGATTGGCAACTATCAGGGTCTGCGCCACCGTCGTGGCATGCCGGTCCGTGGTCAGCGCACCAAGACGAACGCGCGCACCCGCAAGGGACCCAAAAAGACCGTCGCCGGAAGGAAGAAGTAGGCCATGGCTGCACCCGTACGCAAGCCTCGAAAGAAGCTGAAGAAGACCGTCGCTCACGGTCAAGCACACATCAAGTCGACTTTCAACAACACGATCGTGTCGATCACGGACCCCTCGGGCGCCGTGGTGTCGTGGTCGTCCTCGGGTCAGGTTGGTTTCAAGGGTTCACGCAAGTCGACCCCGTACGCCGCTCAGATGGCCGCCGAGGCAGCTGCGCGCAAGGCGCAGGATGCTGGCATGAGCAAGGTGGACGTGTTCGTCAAGGGTCCCGGCTCCGGCCGTGACACCGCGATCCGTTCTCTGACGGCCGCTGGGCTCGAAGTGACCTCCATCAAGGACGTCACTCCTCAGGCTCACAACGGCTGCCGCCCCCCCAAGCGTCGTCGCGGTTAGTTGCTGACGCCGCCGCGCCCCATGGTGCGGCGGCCAGGCACGCGTGCCTCCCTAGCACCGCAAGGTGCCTCTACCCAAGATTTACCGACGTTGACACTTGCCGGAACGGACAGCCGGCAGGTTCGAGCATCAAATAGCGGGTGCTCGGAAAGGATAGGAAAGTGCTGATCGCACAGCGTCCCGCCTTGACCGAAAAGGTCTTGACGGACAACCGCTCCCAGTTTTC
>DGBM01000299.1 GCA_002384765.1 Demequinaceae bacterium UBA4004 | reverse complement strand
ACGCAGCCAACGACAACGCAGCCAGCGAACACTGAAAGGAAGCGATCGAGATGTCCGATCGGGCTCTCCGGGACGCATCCGCCAAGCGGCTCCCAGAGGACGAGTTCCTCGACGAGGTCGACCTGGTCGACCGTCAGGACGACGCGGACTTCGACGTGGAGGACATCCTCGAGGCCGAGCTGAACGGGGAGGAGGACCGCGCGGACGGGGAACCGGCGTCGAGTGTGGTGGCCACGCCGGCTCCCCGTCCCGTGCCCTGGGCGGGCGCCGTCGACGGGCTCGCGGAGCCCGAAGCCGAGGCGGATGCCGCTGGGCCCGGTTCCGGGGGGCGCCGTAGCCTTCGCGAGCGGATCCGGTCGAGCCGCTACGGCACGCTCGTCGTGCTCCTCGTGACGGCTGGCCTCGTGGCCGGCGGGATGTGGCTCGTCGACGGCCGTAGCCCTGGTGGGGAGACGCTGCCCAACGGGGCGACCGCGGTGAGCATCCCCGGCAAGTCGACCGTCCCGCCGCCGAAGGTCGGGTCGCCGGCGCAGGACTTCACGGTCACGACGATCGACGGCGACCAGGTCTCCCTGAGCGACTACAAGGGCAAGGCGGTCTGGGTCGTCTTCGGCGCCAGCTGGTGCGCCCCGTGCCAGGCCGAGGTCCCGGACATCGAGGCGGCCTACCAGAAGTTCGCGCCGAAGGGCCTGGAGATCCTCGGCGTCAACATCACCGAGGACACGCAGACGGTGCGTGACTACGCGAAGCGGGTCGGCATCACCTTCCCCGTCGCGGCCGACCCCGAGTCGGCGGTCGCGGACGCGTACCGCGTCTCGGCGATCCCGGCTCACTTCTTCATCGACAAGGACGGCGTCCTCAGGCAGATCTGGCAGGGGAGCGTCTCCGAGACCAGCATCGAGGCCTCCCTGAAGGGACTGGTGGCACCATGACCCCATCCTCGGACGGGCCACAGCAGGCCGGTCCACCGCGGCCTCCCGAGCCGGACGGCCCCCACGAGGGGGTGACCCCCGAAGAGCCCATGCCCCGTGCCGAGGCCGCTGACGCGGCCTCGGCCGAGGCCGCGTCAGCGTCAGCGGTGCCGGAAGGGTTCTGGGCCCGTTGGCGGCGGAGACTGCGGCGCTTCGTCCCCATGCCCAAGACCCCGCTCGGCGTCCTCGCCCTGGTCGGCGCAGTCCTCGTCATCGGCGCGATCGGCACGTTGGGCGGCGTCGAGGTCGTGCACTACTCCGAGGGTGCGACCTTCTGCACGACGTGCCACACCATGGAGCCCCAGAAGAAGGCCTACGAGGCCGGGGTGCACCAGGACGTCGCGTGCGGGGAGTGTCACGTCGAGCCGGGTGTGCTGGGTTTCGTGAAGGCCAAGCTCGCCGGCACCCGCGAGCTCTACGCGCTGGTCACCAACACGTACCCGACGCCGATCCCCGCGATCGAGCACGACGCGCTACCGACGACGGAGCAGACCTGCGAGAAGTGCCACCCGCTCTCGCAGATCGCCAAGGACGGACAGCCCACCAAGCTGATCACCCGGGCGAGCTTCTCCCGGGACGAGAAGAACACCCGGAACGACCTCGCGGTCCTCATCCGGCCGGCCCAGGCGGGCACCGCCGAGGAGGTGTCGATGCACTGGCACGTCCTGCAGGACGTCACCTACACGTCGACCGACGAGCACCAGCAGACGATCGACTCGGTCGAGTTCCGGGACACCAAGACCGGTGCGCTCGTCCAGTACATCGCCGAGGGTGCTGTGCGGCAGTCGTCCAACGCGGACGCTGACATCGCCCGGCTCAAGGCGACCGGGTCCACGCGGGCGATGGACTGCCTCGCCTGCCACAACCGCGTCGGGCACGACATCCCGTCCGTGGACAAGGCCGTCGACCAGGCCATGGCGAGCGGCGCCATCAGCCCCTCGCTGCCCTACATCAAGCGCAACGCCATCACCTTGCTGAACCGCAAGTACGCAACTGACGCGGACGGCGAGGCTGCCATCGGCAACCTGGCCCAGCTCTACACCGCGGACTACCCGGCCGTGGCGAGGGACAAGGCGAAGGAGATCGCGGCGGCCAGCAAGGCCATCGCGGGGATCTACGAGCTCGTCGTCACCTCGGAGATGAACACCCGCGGCGGCACCTACGCGGACAACCTGGGCCACCAGAGCTCCCCGGGATGCTTCCGGTGCCACGACGGGGCCCACTACAAGGTCGTCGAGGGGCAGGTCACCAAGGAGACGATCCCCTCGACGTGCAACACCTGCCACACCTTCCCGCAGGGCGTCTCGACGCCGGCGAGCGTGCCGATCGGCACGAAGCCGGGCGAGCCCGTGAGCGTCCCGATCGGCAAGAGGCCGGCCGACCACGTCGACCCCCTCTTCGTCTTCAGCCACCGCAACGTCGCCGGTGGGGTCAAACCGGCAGCGGAGACCTGCGGCGCCTGCCACGAGACCTCGTACTGCGAGGACTGCCACGACAGCGGCGCGGTCAAGGTGGACCACTACGGGATGCTCTACAACCACGCGCAGTCGGTCCTCGACGCCGGGAGCAAGAACGCCTGTGCGGTGTGCCACCAGCCGGCGTACTGCTCGCAGTGCCACAAGGACCCCGTGCTGGTGCAGTCCAACGCCAAGCTGAGCAAGGGAAGTGGGTAGCGATGAGCATTCCACGCCATCACGTGGCGGAGGACCACGAGGTCTGGCTCGGCGTCCAGGAGGCGAGCGACATGCTCGGGGTCTCCCCGGCGACCCTGCGCAGGTGGAGCGCGGCCGGCAAGGTCCGGGCGTTCACCACACCCGGCGGACACCGCCGCTACGCCGAGACCACGATCCGGCAGCTGCTCGGCCGTGCCGCGGGGACGGAGCCCTCCGGGTCCGCATGGGGCGAGTCCGTCGACCGGTCCGCCTGGCTGCTGCACGAGCAGCTCGTCCCGGTGTGCGGCGGTCTGTCGTGGCTCGAGCGGACCACCGCGGACGAGCGGCAGATTCTCGGACTGGCCGGGCGCTCCATGGTGCAAGGGCTGCTCGGCTACGTCGACGGGCGGTCCGACGCCGAGTCCGAGGCGGCGATCCGGCCGGCCATCGAGGCTGCCGCCCTCCATGGTCGGATCGCGGCGCGGCACCACGGGGAGCTCGGCGAGACCCTCGAGACCTTCCACCGGATCCGCGGCGCCGTGGTCGACGACCTGGCCGCCCGCGCCTGCCTGGCCGGCCTGGACACACCGCGCGCGACGCGGCTGATGGCTCGGGCGAACGACGGCGTCGACCGGCTCATCGTCGCTCTCGTGGATGCTCACGCCGCTGCCCCTGGACCCGTCGTCCGCTCCCACTGAGGGCGCGCCTAACGCGCGAGAATCGCTCATCTCCACGGTCGGTGGAGATGAGCGATTCTCGTCATCTTGAGCGAATTGGCTTGCGGGGTGGCCTGATTCACACCATAAGCGGGATTGTGATCATTGTGGCGGGGGTGGTTTCTCGGAACGATCGAGGGAAGTCGAGGAGCCGGAAGAAGGGGACATGGCCGCGAACCTGAGCACACGAGCCACACTGGCCAGACGGGTCAGACGATGGTTCCTCCCGATCGCCGGCGTCCTCGTGGGCGTCCTGGTGGGGCTGTCGTTCTTCACCTTCGGCTACGCCAACGGGTCGGCCTACTTCGGCAAGGACCCACAGGCCTGCGCCCAGTGCCACTCCATGAACGACCAGTTCGCCGCCTGGTCGAACGGCGGGCACCGCCACGTCGCCACCTGCCAGGACTGCCACGCGCCCCACGACGACCCGGTGGCCTGGGCCCTGGACGAGGCGGACAACGGGTTCTGGCACTCCCTGAAGTTCACCTTCGGGGCGTACCCGCAGAACATCAAGATCCGCGAGAAGAACCGGGAGGTCGTCCAGGAGGCGTGCCTCTACTGCCACAAGGAAGTCGTCAGCAGGACCGAGATGAGCCGTCCGCACGGCGAAGGGGTCTCGTGCCTGCAGTGCCACAGCGAAGTCGGTCACGAGAGGTAAGGGCGCCATGAGCGACAACACACCCAGAACCACCGGAGC
>DGBM01000257.1 GCA_002384765.1 Demequinaceae bacterium UBA4004 | reverse complement strand
GTGGCGTTCTTCGGCCAGATCCCCGACATCCTCACGCCGGTGATGGCCGCCAGCGGGGCCGCGACGAACACCACCAGGAAGTACGTCAGCTGCTGGATGGAGTTGTAGTTCACCCAGCCGTTCTCGGTGGGCCAGTCCAGCGAGACGTACTGGATCACCGCCGACAGCGCGTTGGGGAACACTTCCCAACTCGTGGGCACGATCCGCATCCACTGCCCCGACACGAACAGGAGCACCACGAAGATCACGCCGTTGACCAGCCACAGGATGTCCAGCGACTGGTGGAGCCACAGCATGATGCTGATCTTGCGGCCCTTGTTCCACCGCGGCGACCAGAACGCCTCGGGGCGCTTCTGATGCCGCACCTGCAGCCCCGAGCGGATGATGAGCACCATCAGGAACACGTTCAGGAAGTGCTGCCAGTTCAACCACGCGGGGAATCCGACGGGCGCGCTCTCCGGGAGGTGGTACTCGCCCGGATAGGTGGTCAGGAAGTCCTGCATGAACGGCAAGGACACCAGCCAGCGCACGAGCAGCACCACCATCGCGGCTGCGAAGAGGAGCCCGGCACCGCCGACGAGGACGGCACCGACCCACTGGCCCATCGTGAACGGTCCGTGGCGCGTGGGCTCAGGCGTGGGCTCCGGTCGCGCGAACGCGAACCGCCCGGGGGTGACCGTGGGCGCGAAGGTCAGAGGATGGTGGAAGTAGGCGTTCTGCTCTTCGACAGCCTTCGATGCGGACTCGTGTGCGGCGGCCGGGGCGCCCCGTTTCGACAATCCTCGACGGGCACCGGCTGCGTGCGGCGCTTCTGCGCCGGCGTTCTCCTTTCCCAGCCCTCGTCGTCGCGGGACGGACGTGGCGGGTGCTTCCGAACCGCCCTGGGCGGGCGGAGTCTCCGCGGTCGCGGAACCTTCCCCCGGCTTCCGGGGCAGACCTGTCCGCGAAGAGCGACCTGTTGCCACAGGACTAGGCCCGCTTTGCGGCGAGCGCTTCGATCAGCCGGGGAACAACGGAGAAGACATCCCCGACCACGCCGAAGTCCGCGATGTCGAAGATCGCAGCATCGCCGTCCTTATTGATAGCGACGATGGTCTTCGCGGTCTGCATCCCCGCTCGATGCTGGACGGCGCCCGAAATACCGAGCGCGATGTACAGGTCGGGCGAAACCGATACTCCGGTTTGGCCGACCTGCGACACTCGGGCAACGTAGCCGGAGTCGACCGCAGCGCGAGAAGCGCCGACCGCCGCACCGAGAGCGTCCGCGAGCTGCTCGACCAGCGCGAAGTTCTCCTTCGATCCGAGCCCGCGCCCGCCCGACACGACACGCGCCGCGCCACGCAGTTCCGGCCGTGTGGACGTCGGCGCCACCACCTCGAGCGACTCCACGCTCGCCGCGGCGTGCTCCGACGTCGGAACGTCCAAGGTGACCAGAGAGAGTGGACGGCCGGTAGAGCGCGAATCCACCGCGCCGAGCCGGACGGTGATCACGGGCGCGCCGAGCGAGGCCGTGCTCGTCGTGAGGAATGCTCCGCCGTACACGGAGTGGTTCGCCACCACGCCCTCCTCGTCACGAGCAACACCGATGGCGTCGACGCACAGTGCACGTCGCGTGCGCGCGGCGAATGCGGCAGCAATCGCGCGACCGTCGATGGAGTGCGAAATAAGCACGGCGTCCGGGTCAACGGAGTCGACCGCGTGTGCAAGTGCGTCGACGGACGGAGTGAAGAGTTTGCCGCGGTCGCCTGCCGCGACAACGACGGCTGCCGCCCCGAGGTCGGCAGCCTCCTGCGCGAGCTTCTCTATGTTGCTCTCGGTCACGATCAACGCGACGGGAGTTCCCACGTCGTTGGCCGCGCCAAGCAGCCCCGCAGCGGACTTAGCCAAGTCACCAGCAGGCGTGACATCAAGCAGAACCAGGATCGAATCAGGAGCGTATTCAGTCATGTCGGCAACCTCACACCAGCTTGTTCGTGACGAGGAAATCGGCCAGAGCCTCTGCGGCCTGACCTTCGTCGATGATCTTGACACCTGCGGCCCGCGGAGGAGCAGCATCGACGGAGACCAGTATCGACCGCGACGCCATCTCGTCATTCGCGTCGATGCCCAGATCGGACAGCGACAGTGACTCGATCGGCTTCTTCTTCGCGGCCGAGATGCCCTTGAAGTTGGGGAACCGCGCATCCGGCAGCTGCTCGGTGATCGACACGACCGCCGGCAACGGAGCAGTGACGGCCATGATGCCGCCGTCGACGGCTCGGCTGCCGGATACCTGGTCGGCCGACACCTCGACGGAGGTCAGTGAGGTAATCACAGGCACACGCAAGATCTCGCCGACCATCGCGGCGATCGCGCCACCCATGCCGTCCGTGGACTGGTTCCCGGTGATGACGAGGTCGAATCCCGTACGCGTCAACGTCGCCGCCAGTACTTCAGCAGTGAGAGTCAGGTCAGCACCAGCCAAGGCGTCATCCGCGACATGCACAGCTGAATCCGCTCCCATCGCCAGACCCTTGCGAATGGTCGAGACGGCCGACGCGGGCGTCATAGACACCAGTACGACCTCCGTCCCGGGGTTCGCGTCCGCGTGCTTGAGCGCAACCTCGATTGCCCGCTCACCAACCTCGTCCAGCACCTTGTCGGATGCCTCGCGGTCGGCGAGCCCCGTCTCTAGATCGAGCTTTCGATCTCCGTAGGTGTCCGGCACTTCTTTGACCAGAACTGCGATCTTCATCGATTACTCCTCGCGAATCGTGCCACGTCGTCCGTGAGGCTGCACATCCTTCGCCTGCAGCCCCGGCGGCACGCCCGACCATCGTAACGGGATCACGGCGCGATTCGTGAACCGACGTGACACGACCACCTGGCCGCGGCACGAGGACGTGCCGCACTAACCTGACCACGACACAGTCGGAGGCGCCCCACTCGACGGTCGTCGCGGCCAACTCACAGAGGTCTTCGCTGGGGCCACGCGCCGTAGCCGCCGGCGCCCACGTCCCGCACCACCACGTCGGTCAAGGCGTCGTCGATCGCGGTCATGATGGGCTCCTCTAGGACAACGCCCGACGCCCGGACCGTCTCCGCCAGCTGTTCCGGACGAGACGCGCCCACCAGCGCGGCCGAGACATTGGGGTTCTGCAGCACCCACGCGATCGCCNNCGCCAGCTGTGGCATCGTCAGGCCCGCCTCCTCGGCCACCGGTTTCAGCCGCTGCACCGCGGCGAGCACCGCGTCGTTCATCAGGAGGCGCATCGCGCGCGCGCCAGAGCGCTCGTCCGCCGCACGGGAACCGGCGGGCGGGGCCTGTCCGGGCAGGTACTTGCCGCTGAGCACCCCCTGCGCCATG
>DGBM01000006.1 GCA_002384765.1 Demequinaceae bacterium UBA4004 | reverse complement strand
GTTCGTGTACAGGTTGTCGTTGACCACCGTGGTGTATTCGTCTGGACCCGTCACTCCGTGAATGCGGAATGACGGCTCATTGCCCGCCGTCTTGCGCCAGAATCCGAGGTCGGCCCACATGCGGGCCGTCTGCACCAGGATGTCGATGCCCTCGCGGGCCAGAAACTCGTCGTCTCCGGTCGCGCGCACGTACTTGTTGATCGCATAGGAGATGTCTGCATCGATGTGGTACTGCGCCGTGCCCGCCGCGTAGTACGCGGAAGCCTCCTCGCCGTTGATGGTGCGCCATGGATACAGCGCCCCGCGTTGGGCGAGCTCGGCCGCCCGCTGTTCGGCCGCGCCGAGCATGCGGTATCGGTATCTGAGCGCGTTGCGCGCCATCACCGGGGACGTGTACGTGAAGAAGGGCACCACGTAGATCTCGGTGTCCCAGAAGTAGTGGCCGCCGTAGCCGGAGCCGCTCACGCCCTTGGCCGAGATGCCGTTTCCATCGCCGCGTGCGCCCGCTTGGGCAAGCTGGAACAGTGACCATCTGACGGCCTGCTGGAGCGCGGCGTCTCCTCCCACCTCAACGTCGGAGCGTGCCCAGAATTCATCGAGCCACTCCCGCTGGTCCTCAAACTGCTTGTCCGCTCCCTCGTCGCTCACGCGATCGAGCGTGCGGTTGCACCGGTCGGCCAGTTCTCTCGCCGGCACCACACGCGACGTGTGGTAGCTGACCACCTTGGTCAGGGAGAAGGTCTCACCGGGCTTCAGGTGGGTGCGGAACACGTGCTTGGCGTAGTCCTCCTCGACCTCGCTGGCGCAGTCATAGTCACCGTCGTAGTCGACCCAGTGCTCCATCGCGACGGCCAGCGTCATCTCGGAATTGACGCACTGGTAGCCCAGCTGGATGCGGCCGTTTTCCTCCTTGTGCATGCGCGACGCGAGAACCCTCCCTTGGAAGGCTTCCGCCTTGCGAGGGTCCGTTTCGCCTGTCAGATCCGGGTTAGCGCGGTACTCATCGAGGCCCGCCTCACGATTGAGGAGCTGAGACGAGATGGCGATGGGTGCCTCCTTGTCCAGGAGCGTCACCTCGAACGTGAGCACCGCCACGTGACGATGCGTGAAGGACACCATGCGCCGTGATCGCACACGAACCCGGTTTCCCGCTGGCGTGCGCCACAGGAGATCTCGGGTGAGCACGCCGTCGCGCATGTCGAGCGACCGGTTGTACTCGATCAGATCCGCGACGGACAGCAACAGCGGTTCGTCGTCAACGTAGAGCCTGATGACCTTCGAGTCGGGCACGTTGACAATGGTCTGACCGGTGCGCGCGAACCCGTAAGCCTCCTCGGCGTGGTGGATGGGCCACGTCTCGTGAAAGCCGTTGATGAAGGTGCCGTGGGAGTGGAAGTCGTGACCCTCCTCGACGTTGCCGCGCAGGCCGAGATAGCCATTTCCCACCGAGAACAGGGTCTCGCTGGTGCCGATGTCCTCGCCGTCAAAGCCGGTTTCCGTGAGCCGCCACGGGTCGGCCGGGAATCGCAGCCGGTCAACGTAGTCACCCAATCCTGTCTCGGACCGCGAGGTGCGCGCGGCCTTCATGGCATGACCAATTCCCCGAGGTCGCCCACCACCACGTCGGCTCCGGCCCGGACCAGGTCATCGGCGCCCGCCCCCCGGTCCACGCCAATCACCAGGGCGAAGTCGCCCGCCGCGCCCGCCTGGACGCCCGAGATGGCGTCTTCTACCACCACGGATACGGCATCCGAGACGCCCAGCAGTGTCGCGGCGTACTGATAGGTGTCGGGTGCGGGCTTGCCGGGCAGACCCTCGGCGGCGGCCACGTTGCCGTCGACCACCACCTCGAAGCGGTCGGCAAGGCCCGCGACCTTCAGCACGTCCGTCGCGTTGCGGGAACTCGACACGACGGCCATCGGCACGCCCAGGGCCTCCAAGGCGTCCAGCAGCGCCACAGAGCCCGGGAAGGGGTCGACGCCGTCCTCGCGGAGCACGGCGTTGAACGCGTCGTTCTTGGAGTTGCCCAACGCGCACACCGTCTGGTCGCCAGGCGGATCCTCGGGGGTTCCGTACGGAAGTTCCACTCCTCGGGAGGCCAGACACTCCTGCACGCCTTCGTAACGCGGCCGGCCGTCCACGTGGGCAAAGTAGTCGTCGTCCGTATATTCGGGCGTGATGCCGTGCGCCGTGAAGTAGTCGGTGAACATCCGCCGCCATGCGGCCATGTGGACGTCTGCGGTGGGAGTGAGCACCCCGTCAAGATCAAAGAGCACCGCCCCGAAACTGCGGTCGCTGATCTGCGGAATGGTCCAGTCGGTGCGGCCTGAGGTCAACGGTGATCTCCCTTGGGCATGTGGGTGGGGCGGAGTCATGCGGAGTGCCACACCCCCAACGTGGGGGTCGACGTCTTCGATGGTACTGGCCGAAGCGGGGGCGATGTCCAGTGCACGCCCGGGGGACGCCCCGATCCACCGGCCGCGCGGGACCAGTGAGACTAGTCCGAGGAGTGGAACCGCTGCTGGGCTTCCGCCAGCCCCTTGGTCAGCACTTCCTCCACGGCGTCGGCGGCGAGCGCGACCACCAGGTCTAGCCCCTTTCTCTCGCTGGCGCTGAAGGGCTTGAGGACGAATTCGGCGGGGGCCTGCCGGCCGGGTGGGCGGCCGATGCCCACACGCACCCTGACATAGTCCGGGATGCCCAGAGCCTTCGACACGTCCTTCAGTCCGTTGTGCCCTCCGGATCCGCCGCCCCGCTTGAGGCGGATCGCGCCGAACGGAATGTCGAGCTCGTCGTGAATCACGATGACGTCGGCCGGCGTGACGCCGTAGTACCTCGCCAAGGCACTGACGGGGCCGCCCGAAAGATTCATGTAGGACATGGGTTTGGCGAGCGCCGCCGGCACTGACGACGGCCCCACGCCGCCAAGCCGGATGCTGGCCACCTGGGCGTGCGTGCGTCCCACCGTGGAGAAGGAGCCTGACCAGCGGCGCGCCAACTCGTCGGCCACCATCTGGCCGACGTTGTGGCGCGTCTGCGCATACTCGGGGCCAGGGTTGCCCAGGCCCACTACCAGCGCGGTCACGATGTCCTCGTCCTCCGATACTCTCCCCCCAGACGATGCCACGAGCAGGCGCAAAGCACGACGCCCGGCTCGCCACACGGGGGCAAGCCGGGCGCTCATGCTGGACAGTTCTACTCGGAGTCGGACTCGGCCTCGGCATCCGCCTCGGCGGCCACTTCTTCGGCCTCGGCGGCGGCCTCTTCCTCTTCGTCCGAGGCGGGCCCGCGCGGTACGGAGATGCCCACAACGGTCGTTTCGGGGTCCGTCATCAATTCGGAACCGGCGGGCAGCGCCACGTCGCCGGCGGTGATCTTCTCGCCATCGCCCATGCCCTCGATCGACACCTCGAGCGACTCGGGAATGTGGGTGGCTTCGGCCAGGATCGACAGCGTGGTGTGCTCGGTCACGGCAACGGTTCCGGGGAACGGCTCGCCCACCACGTGAACGGGGACGTCCACGGTGACCTTCTCGCCCTTGCGGACAATCAGCAGGTCAACGTGTGCGATCGTGCGCTTGACCGGATGGCGCTGAACGTCCTTCACGATGACCATCTGCTTGTCGCCATCCCATTCGACGGTCATCAGCGCGTTGGAGTGCTTGAGCGCCATCATGGTCTCGTGGCCGGGAAGCAGCACGTGCAGGGGGGCGGCGCCGTGGCCGTAGATCACGGCGGGGATCTGGTGCGCCATGCGCGCGCGGCGGGCGGCGCCCTTGCCAAACTCGGTGCGCTTTTCAGCCGCAAGCTTCAACATGTCAGCCATGGGGTTTCTCCTCGAATCGGTCGAATACGGGCCCAGGCAAGGCAGGACGCACCGCATCCGCCGCGTCGATCACGCCAGCCGTGCTGCTTGCCAGCCTCGCCGAGGAACTGCGACAGTCTACTGCCTCCGCAGGCCGCGCGCGAATCGCCCCTGACCAGGGGCGACCGCGCCGCTTCGCCGGCGCTAGCCGCCGAATGCCGCGTCGTCCAGCGCGCGCAGCTGGGCACTGTCGGGGCCGCTGAGCCCGCATCCGCGGATCGTCGCGTCACCGGCCGAGACCAGATAGGACTGGCCCAACTCGAAGGGGACACTCGAAAGGTCGCTGTCGAGCGCATCGACCTGTGGCACCTCGACGCGGTCGGCGACGTCGCCCGCGAAGCGCTCGGTCACCTCAAGCGTCACGACCCCGCCGTCGACGGCGATCACACGCGCGGCGAAAGCCTGCTCTTGCGCGAGCAGCCCTTCGGGGCTCACGGCCGGCAGTTCATCGAGCCGTCGCCAGCACACCAGCAGGGTCTCGCTCAGCACGTCGTCAGCCATCGCCGCGTCGGCGCGTCGTAGCAGATAGCGCCGCGCAGGTTCGAGGACGAGCTCGGCGATTGCCCGGAAGCGCTGCTCGCGCTCGGCGTCAGTCACAGGTCTCACGCTTCCTCATGTCCGGCTACGGCAGCAGGATGTCAGGAGCGGTTGCGGTCGCTCCCCGAGCATGCGGCGATCCGCGGAAACAGCTCCCCACGGGGCCGCGCGATCGCGGTCACGCAGCGTTCCACTGCAATGAAACGAGGCTAGACGTTCCCATTGAACAGACTCGTCACCGAGCCGTCGTCGAACACCTCGCGCACCGCGCGTGCGATGAGCGGCGCGATCGACAGCACCGTCAGCGTGTCAAAGCGCTTCTCGTCGGGGATCGGCAGCGTGTCCGTGACGACCACCTCGGTGATGCCAGAGTCGCGCAGCCGTTCCACGGCGGGGCCCGAGAGCAGTCCGTGCGTCGATGCCACGATGACGTCCTTGGCGCCGTTTTCGAACAGCGCATTTGCCGCCTGGATGATGGTGCCGCCGGTGTCGATCATNNGTATAAGAGACAGACCTTGACCTGGTTGGGAACGGCGGGGTCGCGACGCTTGTGGATGATGGCCAGCGGAGAGCCCAAGTAGTCCGACCATTGGTCGGCCAGGCGCACCCGGCCAGCGTCCGGCGACACGATCGTGAGGTTGTCGGGCGCCACGCGGGAACGCACGTACTGCGCGAGCAACGGCATGGCCCACAGGTGGTCCACTGGGCCGTCAAAGAATCCCTGTATCTGCGACGTATGCAGGTCGACCGACATGATGCGGTCCGCGCCCGCCGTCTTGAACAGGTCCGCCATGAGCCGAGCAGAGATCGGCTCGCGACCCTTGTGCTTCTTGTCCTGACGGGCGTAGCCATACGACGGTGCAATCACCGTGATGCGCTGGGCCGACGCCCTCTTGAGCGCGTCCACCATGATCAGCTGCTCCATGATGGCCTCGTTGATGGGGGCCGCGTGCGATTGCAGCACAAAGGCGTCGGCGCCACGCACCGACTCGCCAAAGCGCACATACAACTCGCCATTGGCGAACGTGTATGCGGTGGTGGGGACGGCCTCGATGCCGAGTTCCTCGGCAACGTGCTCCGCCAACTCGGGGTGCGCCCGACCGCTCGTGAAGACCAGCCTGCGCTCACTCGACTTCGAAATCATCGACATCATTGCTCACCCCGCTCGCTACCCGCGTCGTCCTGACTGAACGATATCGGTACTGGCGACCCGTGCGCGCCGTCGTGGTCCCGGCCCACGGCCCTCTTGGCCGCCTCGGCGGACGGCGTCCCGGGGCGTCGGGAGGCAACCCACCCCTCGATCACCTGCTGCGGCACACTGTTGCGCGCGAGCGCTCCTGAGGGCACATCGCGGCGAATGATCGCTCCCGCGCCGGTGTAGGCGCCGTCGCCAATGGTGAGCGGTGCAATCAGGGAGTTGTCGGAGCCGATGCGCACGTGATCGCCCACGGTCGTGTGGTTCTTGTGGACTCCGTCGTAGTTCACAAAGATGGTCGCCGCACCCACGTTGGAGTGTTCACCGATGGTGGCGTCGCCTACGTAACTGAGGTGCGGCACCTTGGAGTGCGCGCCGATGCTCGCATTCTTTGTCTCCACGAACGCGCCGATCTTGCCGTCCTCGCCAAGCACGGTGCCGGGGCGCAGATAGGAGAACGGCCCCACCGTCGCTCCCGCGCCGATCCTCGACGACGAGCCATGCGTCCGGATGACGGTCGCGCCTTCGCCCACCGCGACGTCCGTCAGCGTCGAGTCGGGGCCGACGACGGCGCCGGTGGCGACGGAGGTGTTGCCGTGCAACTGGGTTCCGGGCAGCAGCGTCGAATCCGGTTCCAAGGTGGCCGTCACGTCAATCCACGTGGTGGCCGGGTCAACGATGGTCACTCCGTGCCGCATCCACCGGTCGACGATGCTCCTATTGAGAGCGGCACCCATGGCCGCCAACTGGACCCGGTCGTTGACGCCCTCGACGGTGCGCGCGTCCGGAGCCACGAAGGCACCCACCGGCTTGCGCGCGGCCCGTGCGATCGCGACCACGTCCGTGAGATACAGCTCGCCTTGGGCGTTGTCTCGGTCAAGGCCCGCCAGGGCGTCGCGCAGCGTCTCTGCGTCGAAGACGTACAGGCCCGCGTTGATCTCGGTGNNACGAGCGGCACGTCTGCGGAGGTCACCACGATCGCCCCGGTCGCGCGCATCGACATCACGACCTCGCGCGCCAGGCCCCGTGCCGCGGCGCCCGCCATGGCAGTCGCGTCCAGCGCGGTCAACCCACACCACACCGCGCGCCCGGTCCCGGGAACGTCGTCTTGGTCTGCCATCAGCGCGTCGGCTGCGGCCTCGTGGGCGTGAGCCGCCACCTGTTCGCGCGCATGGCGCACCACCACCACGAGGCGTTCTGGGTCGAGACCCTGGGCAGCGGCAATCGCGTGGTGAAGCAATGACCGTCCACCGATGCGATGCAGCACCTTGGGCGTCGATGACTTCATGCGGGTGCCTTCGCCCGCGGCGAGGATCATGACGGCGGCTGGTCGCGTGACGCTCACCGCACCCCCTTGTATGGGACAGGGACCCCCGTAGGGCTGACGGGGTCAGTCTAACGGCGCGCGTTCCGCCCCCAGGATTCGAACCTAGACCGCAAGGCTCCAAAGGCCTGCATGCTGCCATTACACCAGGGCGGAACGGGATCGAAATTGACTCCCGGCGCACCAGTGTGCCAGGAATCGCGGCACACTAGGGACGTGACCGAGGAAGTTAAGCGCGCCCCGCGCGCCCGCATGACCGCTCGTCAACGTCGTGAACAGTTGGTCGGAGTGGCCCGAGCGCTGTTCGCCGAGAAGGGCTTCGAGGGAACGTCGGTCGAAGAGATCGCGCTACGTGCGGACGTGTCGAAGCCGGTGGTGTACGAGCACTTTGGCGGCAAGGAGGGCCTCTACGCCGTGATCGTGGACCGCGAGGTCGAGGCCCTGTCGAGCGCGCTGTCGGGGGCGCTCGCGACCCGTGCCCACCCGCGCGTGCTCGTGGAGCGCGCCGCGCTGGCCCTGCTCGGCTACATCGAGGACTCGCCCGACGGCTTTCGCATGTTGGTGCGAGACTCGCCGGTGGCGCAAGCCTCCGGCACGTTCTCGTCGCTTCTGGGGGATGTGTCGGCCCAGGTCGAGGGGCTCTTGGGCGACCAGTTCAGCCGACGCGGTCTCGACCCCTTTGTCGCGCCGTTCTATGCGCAGATGCTCGTGGGCCAGGTCGCTCTTGCCGGCCAACACTGGGCGGAGGTCCGCGAGCCCGCCAAGAATGTGTTGGCTGCACACCTGGTCAATCTCGCGTGGAACGGGCTCAGCGCTCTGGAGCGCAATCCCGCCATGTCCGACGCCGACACGTAGGCCCCGGCACCGCCTGGCTTGGCGTCTGCCCCAGCCGCCTTCGCATGCCCTACATTGTGAGGCAAACGCGCCCCCGCGCGACCGATTGGGAGGAATCATGCTCACGGGTTTCAAGAACTTTGTCATGCGCGGCAATGTGGTCGACCTCGCGGTCGCCGTGGTCATCGGCGCCGCCTTCGGAGCTGTCGTCACCGCGCTCGTCAACGGACTGATCACGCCCATCGTGGCCGCAGTCTTCGGCGAGGCGTCGCTCACGGGCGTCGGGAACTTCACGATCAACGGCGCACAGTTCAGTGTGGGGCTCGTGCTCGACGCGATCGTGCGCTTCCTGGCCATCGCGGCGGCGGTCTACTTTGCGGTCGTGATGCCCCTCAACCGGCTGGCCGAGCGCTCCAAGAAGGACGAGCCGGTGGGCGAGCCTGCGGGTCCCACCGAGATCCAGCTGCTGGCCGAGATCCGCGACTCGCTCAAGAAGTAGACGCGGGTCTAGCGCTCCAGCAGGACCGCGCCTGCGGCGGGGCCGCTGGCGGTCACCACCACGTCGGCGACCCCCGCCGCGGTGATCATGGCGCCGATGGCAAGGGCGTGCTGACGAGAGCGCGCGAGGCCCGCCACCGTGGGGCCCGAGCCGGAGATCACGACTCCCAAGGTGGCGGTCGACTCCATGACTTCGATGACGGATGCCAGGCCCGGTGCCAGGTCGAGCGCGGGCGCCTTGAGATCGTTGGACAGTGCCGCGCCCAGCCTGCCCGCGTCGCCCGCGATGAGCGCCGCCATGACCTCGGTGTTGACCGCCGGATCGGTGGGGATGATCTGACCGCGTTCCACCATCTGGTCGAAGCGCTCGAACACTGTGGGCGTGGACAGGCCGCTGTGCTGCACCGCAAAGACCCAGTGAAACTCGCCGTGGGTCATGGCCGGCGACAACTGCTCTCCCCTGCCTAGGCCTATCGCGGTGTGGCCCATCAGACAGAACGGCACGTCGGCGCCAAGGCCCGCCGCGAGTTCGTGGAGATCGGAGCGCGTGACGCCGCAATCCCACACCTCGGCGCACGCAAGCAGTGCCGCCGCCGCGTCGGCGCTGCCGCCCGCCATCCCGCCTGCCACCGGCACTCCCTTGAGGATGTGCAAGTCCACGCCGTCGACGATGCCGAAGGCGCGGCGCACCGCCTCGGCGGCCTTCCACGCCAGGTTGGTCTCATCGAGCGGCACGGGAGAAGCGAAGTCCTTCAGGTGCGGGGCCCAGTCCATCGTCAGCGTGATGGCGCCGTCATCGCGCGCCGTGGCCGTGACGGTCTCGTAGAGGTCCACCGCCTGGAATACGGTGGCGAGCGGGTGGTAGCCGTCGTCCGCGAGGGGCCCCACCGACAGGTGGAGGTTGACCTTCCCGGAGGCGCGAGCCCTCACGCGGCGGCGCGCGACTCCTTCAATGGCAAGGTCCGCGGTCACGACGCCACCCTCGCCCGTTCGAGCGCCTCGGCGATGCGGGCAAACGCGGCCACGTCCAGTTGCTCGCCCCGCGTGAGCGGCTCGATGCCGGCCTCCCGCAATGCCGATTCGGAGGCCGCCGGCGAGCCCGCGAGGGACGCCAGCGCGCCTCGGAGTCCCTTGCGACGCTGGCCAAAGGCGGCATCGATGACGGCGAAGACGTCGCGGCGCGCCGCGGTGGTGAGGGGCACCTCCCGGCGCTCCATCAGCACCAGAGCCGAGTCCACGCGCGGCACCGGCCAGAACACCGAGCGGCCCACGTCCCCAGCGCGTCGCACTGTGCAGTACCAGGCGGCCTTGGCGCTCGGAATGCCATACGTACGTGATCCGGGCGGCGCGGCCAGCCGATCCGCCACTTCGGACTGCACCATCACGAGCACCGTATGCAAGGACGGGAAGAACTCGAGAAAGCGCAAGATCACGGGAACGGAGACGTTGTAGGGCAGATTGGCAACCAACAGCGTCGGCTCGCCCTCAAGTGCGATCACGGTCATCGCATCGGCCTGGATCGTGGTCAGCCGACCGACATCGGCGGGCGCCCGCGCGGCCACGGTGGCCGGCAACGCCTGGGCCAGCGTGGGATCGATCTCGATCGCCGTCACGCGCGCGCCAGCCTCGAGCAGGGCAAGCGTCAGCGATCCCAATCCCGGCCCGACCTCGACAACGTGGTCGCCGGGCTTGACGCCCGCAATGCGGACGATGCGCCGCACCGTCCCGGCGTCGACCACAAAGTTCTGGCCCCACTTCTTGGTGGGCGCCGCTCCAAGCGATGCGGCGAGAGTGCGGACCTCAGCGGGCCCGAGCAGTGCGGCCACGGGCCGCTAGTACCAGTTCTGGGCGGTGAAGTGACCCCACGCGCCACAGGGAGTGCCGTAGCGCCCCTGGATGTAGGCGAGCCCCCACTTGATCTGGGTGGCGGGATTTGTCTGCCAATCGGCGCCGTAGACCGCCATCTTGCTGCCTGGCAGAGCCTGCGGGATCCCATAGGCGCCAGACGACTGGTTTCCGGCTGTGTGAGACCAGCCCGACTCGCGCGCCCACAGGTTGTCGAGGCACGACCACTGATCGCCCGACCAGCCGTAGAGGTCGGCCGCCATCTGCTGACCCAGCGCGCGGTTGGTTCCCTTTTGCACGGCTGTCGCAGGCGGGATGGTCAGGGAGCCGACGGCCACGATCTCATCCGTGGGGGGCGTCACGAGCACGGAGATGCCCGGCAGCCGGGCAGTCTCCACCCCGTTGACCGTGGTCACCGTGTAGCTCACCAGCTCGACTCCGGGTGCACCTGCTTGCAGTACTCGCTGTGAGCCCGTCTTGGCTTGGGGGTCCGACTGCTTGACGACGCTGTGCGCCACCGCGTTCTCCGTGGCCACCGTCTCGACTTCAACGTCGGCGCTGGCCGCGCTGACCTCTGCCACCGGGACCTCGGCGGCGGCGTTGCCACGGTGCAGCCAGGTATCGGCGATATCGGCGGCGTCGGCCGACGTGAAGGTGGCGGCGGCGAGGGCCCCCACCACGAGTGTGGTTCCCACCTGACGCAGCGTCTGCAGGCGCGCGCGACCGCGCAGGCGTCGCTCTCGGCGACTGCCCGGCGCTGGAGGAAGCATCCGATACGTCATAGGTTCCCTAGGTTGAACACACGCAAGTCAATCCCCCTTTGTCTCACATCCGCACACGTGCGCGCAAACCCGAGAGATATGCCCCGCAGTGTGGTATAAGCCTCACCAGGGTCCGTAGAGCCGCTCTGAGGTCGCGTCGATCGCGGTGCACGCCTCCTCAAGCCCGCGACCGAGCACGTCGGCGATCGTGAGCATCGTCGTCGCCACCTGTGACGGCGAATTGACCCGGCCTCGCTGTGGGTGGGGGGTGAGGAAGGGCGCGTCGGTTTCGACAAGCACCTGTTCAAGCGGGGTGACCGCAAGCGCCGCACGCAACGAGTCAGCGTTCTTGAAGGTGACGTTGCCCGCGAAGCTCACGTAGTAGCCGCGATAGGCGCACAACCGCGCCATCGCCGCATCGCCGGAGAAGCAGTGAAACACCGTGAACTCCGGAGCGCCGTCGCGTTCCAGGATGTCCAACACGTTCGCGTGGGCGTCGCGATC